>WLND01000136.1 GCA_009726075.1 Actinomycetota bacterium | reverse complement strand
GCATCGTCCTGACCAAGCTCGACGGTGATGCACGCGGTGGCGCTGCGCTCTCAGTCAAGGGCGTGACCGGCAAGCCCATCATGTTCGCGTCGGTCGGCGAGAAGCTCACCGACTTCGAGGTCTTCCACCCCGATCGCATGGCCTCGCGCATCCTCGACATGGGCGACATGCTCACGCTCATTGAGCAGGCGGAGCGTGCGTTCGACGCCGAGCAGGCCGACCGGATGGCCAAGAAAGTTGCCAAGGGGGAGGACTTCACCCTCGACGACTTCCTCGAGCAGATGCAGGCCGTGAAGAAGATGGGGTCCCTGGGCAAGATCCTGGGAATGCTGCCCGGCATGGGCGACATGAAGGCCCAGCTCGACCAGGTCGATGACCGAGACCTCGATCGCGTTGCCGCCATCATCCAGTCGATGACCCCGGCCGAACGCCACGACCCGAAGATCCTGAACGGCTCACGCCGTTCGCGCATTGCCCGAGGTGCCGGCACGACCGTGACCGAGGTCAACGGGCTCGTCGACCGTTTCGCTCAGGCGCAGAAGATGATGAAGCAGATGGGCAAGGGCGGTGGGATGCCGGGGATGCCGGGTATGCCGGGCCTCGGCGGGGGCAGCAAGAAATCGAAGGGCAAGGCGCAGACTCCGGCGAAATCGAAGAAGGGCCGTTCGGGCAACCCCGCGAAGCGCGCTGACCAGGAGTCCGGCGTTGCTCCCTCGACCGGCGCACCGGGGTCAATGCTCGGTGCCGGCCAGGCCGGTGGGGCCGGCCCCGCCATGAATCCCGCGGATCTCGAGTTGCCTCCCGAGCTCAAGAACCTGCTGCGCTAACGCTGTCGGCTCATGACGCGAGGAACGCAGGGATGCCCGGTTTCCACCCGGCGGCGCCGTCTGGCAGGATAGGAGAGCATTTGCTGATCCGGTTGGCCCTCTATCCCTCCGGAGCAGCACCCCGCAAGGTTTTCGCCGAAGCTCGTGTCCCCACGCGAAGGACGGCGCGCACCGCCCCAATACACAGGAGATAAGCCCACCGTGGCCGTCAAAATCAAGCTCAAGCGCATCGGCAAGATCCACGCACCGCAGTACCGCATCGTCATCGCCGACTCACGCACCGCCCGAAATGGCCGCGCGATCGAAGAGATCGGCATCTACCAGCCGATGAACGACCCGAGCATCATCAAGGTGAACTCCGAGCGCGCCCTGTACTGGCTCGGCGTTGGCGCCCAGCCGACCGAGGCTGTCACCGCGCTCCTGAAGATCACGGGTGACTGGCAGAAGTTCAAGGGCCTTCCGGGCACCGAGGGCACGCTGCGCGTCGCAGAGCCGAAGATCGCCAAGATTCTCGTCTTCGAGGCTGCAGTGCAGGACGCAGCGAAGGAGCCGAAGAGCCCGGCCAAGAAGCCGAAGCTGGACACAGCAGCCGACGCCGCACCTGAGGCGGCCAAGACGGTCGTCGATGAGGTCGTCGAGGCCGTCGAAGCAGCGGTCGAGGCAGTCGTCGAGGGTGTCGAAAAGGCCGTCGAGGCCGCTGTCGAAGCCGTTGAAGGCGTTGTCGGTGGCGAGTCGAAGGCTGACGAGGCCAATTCAGATGAGGCGGCAGCTGCCAGCACCGACGCTGGCGCCAAGGGCTCTGCCTGATGCTCGAGGAGGCGCTGAATCACCTCGTGCGTGGCATTGTCGATAACCCCGATGATGTGAGCGTCAGCGAGCGCAGCCAGCGTCGCGGGCAGTGCCTCGACGTCCGAGTGCATCCGGATGACATGGGCCGAGTGATCGGCCGCGCCGGGCGCACCGCCTCCTCGCTTCGCACGGTCATGACCGCTCTCAACCATGGTCGCGGGGTGCGCATCGATTTCCTCGATGTCGCCGAGCGCTGACCTGCATCGCTGATCTGTCGTGCGCGTCGTCGTCGGAAGGATCGGCCGACCCCATGGAATCCGTGGGGAAGTGACCGTTGAAGTCCGAACCGATGAGCCCGACCAGCGCTTTGCGCCGGGTTCAGTCCTCTATGTCAATGGATCCGATCGACGGTTGACCGTCGAGCGGATCCATTGGCATTCCGGCAGGCTCCTGCTGACGTTGGAGGGCATCACCGACCGCACTGACGCAGAAGGGGTGCGAGGCTTCGTCGTTGAGGTCGAGCGGTCGGCGGACGAGACACCCGACGATCCGGACGAGTACTACGACAGTGCACTGACGGGCTGCGCGGTCGAGAGTCTCGACGGAACGCCGGTCGGGGTCGTGGCCGAGGTCATCCACCTTCCGAGTCAGGACATGCTCGCGGTGCGCACTATCGACGAGCGCGACCTGCTCGTGCCTTTCATCGAGATGTTCGTTCCGACCGTTGACATCGCGGCACGTCGCATCGTCATCGACCCGCCGGCCGGACTGATGGATGTGGCCGAGTAGCGGTGCGGATCGACATCGTCACGATCTTTCCGGAGTACCTCGCGCCACTGCGACTCTCGCTCGTCGGCAGGGCCGTTGACGCACGAACGATAGACCTCCGGGTCCATGACCTCCGGGCCTTCACCCATGACCGGCACCACACCGTCGATGACACCCCGTACGGCGGGGGACCTGGCATGGTGATGAGCCCGGCGGCGTGGGGTGAGGCCCTCGATCACATCTGCGGCCGGCGGGGCGTCGAAGCCGACGACGGGGCGCATCGCCCGACGCTCGTCGTGCCGACACCCTCGGGGCGGCGCTTCACCCAGGCGACCGCGCAGGAGTTCAGCCGAGAGCCGTGGCTGGTCTTTGCCTGCGGCCGCTACGAGGGCATCGACGCGAGAGTCACCCAGCACTACGCGGGCCGACCCGACTGGAATGGCGTGCGCGAGCTGTCAATCGGCGACTACGTGCTCGCGGGGGGCGAGGTCGCAACGCTCGTCATGGTCGAGGCTGCAGCCCGACTTGTGCCGGGAGTGCTCGGCAATGAGACGAGTGTCCTGGACGACTCGTTCGCTGCCGGTGAGATGGAGAACCTCCTCGAGGGTCCCGTGTTCACCAAGCCGCCCGTGTGGCGCGATCTCGCAGTTCCCGAGGTGCTGCTGAGCGGCCATCACGGCCGAATCGCCCAGTGGCGCCGTGATCAAGCCCGGGTGCGTACGGCGGACCACCGTCCGGATCTGCTGCACTGAGGCCGAGTGCGTGGCCGCGGCCCGGCCCGAGCCTCGCGTCGTCAGGGTTCGAGTGCGGCCGCCACGACCTCGCGTGCACCGGCCTGGATCTGCGCGAGGTGATCTGCGCTGACGAAGGATTCGGCATAGATCTTGTAGACATCCTCAGTGCCGGATGGTCGAGCGGCGAACCATCCGTTCGGGGTGGTCACCTTCAGTCCTCCGATCGGCGCGCCATTCCCAGGGGCTCGCGTGAGCCTGGCGGTGATGGGCTCACCCGCGAGCTCGGTGGCCGTGACCTGCTCTGGGGCCAGTCGCGAGAGCGCCGCCTTCTGGTCGCGTGTGGCTGCCGCGTCGACGCGCGCGTAAAACGGCCAGCCCAGCGATTCGGTCAGCTCGAGGTAGCGCTGCGTCGGCGTCAGGCCGGTGGTGGCGAGAATCTCGGATGCCAGCAGGCAGGCGATGATGCCGTCCTTGTCGGTCGTCCACGGGCTGCCGTCCCGACGCAGGAATGACGCGCCTGCGCTCTCCTCGCCGCCGAAGGCGACCGAGGCGTCGAGCAGCCCGGGTACGAACCACTTGAACCCGACCGGGACCTCGAGCAGCGGACGACCAAGGGCTGATGCGACTCGGTCGATCATCGATGAGCTCACCACCGTCTTCCCGACGGCCGAGGCCAGCGGCCATGCGGGACGGTGCCGAAACAGGTAGTCGATTGCGGTGGCGAGGAAATGATTGGGATTCATCAGCCCGCCGTCCGGCGTGACGATGCCGTGCCGATCCGAGTCAGCGTCATTGCCGGTCGCGATATCGAACTCGTGGCGACGCTCGATCAGGGAGGCCATGGCGTACGGCGATGAGCAGTCCATGCGGATCCGCCCGTCCCAGTCCAGGGTCATGAATCGCCAGGTCGGATCGGACTCGGGGTTCACTACGGTCATGTCAAGGCGATGGCGCTGTGCGATCTCGGGCCAGTAGGCGACGCTTGCCCCGCCAAGGGGATCGGCGCCGATCGAGACGCCCGCCTCGCGGATGGCGTCGATGTCGATGACGTTCGGCAGGTCGTCGACGTAGGACGCGAGGTAGTCGTGGCGAAGAGTCGTCTCAGCTGCGAGTGCGCGAGTGACGGTCATTCGCCGGACCCCGGACAGGCCGGCACGAAGGAGATCGTTGGCACGATCCTCGATGACCGACGTAATGTCGCTGCCCGCGGGACCGCCGTCGGGCGGGTTGTACTTGAAGCCCCCATCTCGGGGTGGGTTGTGCGACGGTGTGACGACGATCCCATCGGCCCGGGCTGGGTCGGAGTGGGGTCGTGATCGATTGTGGACGAGGATCGCATGCGAGATCGCCGGCGTCGGCGTATATCCGGCCCGGGAGTCGATGGCGACCGTGACCGCGTTGGCCGCGAGGACTTCGAGGGCAGTTGTCCAGGCAGGCTCGCTCAGGGCGTGCGTGTCACGCCCGATGAAGAGCGGACCCCGGATGCCCTCTGCGATTCGGACGTCGCAGATCGCCTGCGTTGTTGCGGCGATGTGATCGTCGTTGAACGCCCGGTCTAACGCGGATCCGCGATGGCCCGACGTCCCAAAGGACACGCGCTGGCTGATCTCGCCGGGGTCCGGTCGCAGGGCGTAGTAAGCGGTCACGAGTGCCGGGACGTCGACGAGATCGGACGCGAGCGCGCGTTGTCCGGCCCGGGCATGGATGGTCATCTGGACTCCTCTGGGGCCTGGACGCGGCCGTCGATTCGGAACTGGGCCAAGGCTATGGCAGACTTACGCCGCTCACGAGTAATCGCCGCAGTGCTCCGCCACAGGGGAGTGCAGCAGTTTCGTGTGAATTCGCGCTCGGCCGGCTGCATCAGCAGCACGATCCATCCCCACAACCGTGGGCGACCCGTGGCGCCTGCAGGAAGAGACAGACAATGAAGACTCTCGACGTCGTCGATGCCAACTCGCTGAGAAGCGACATCCCCGCCTTTCGCGCCGGAGACAATCTCAAGGTGCACGTGAAGGTCGTTGAAGGCAACAAGACCCGTGTTCAGGTGTTCCAGGGCGTTGTCATCGCCCGGGCCGGCTCCGGCGTAGCCGAGTCGTTCACCGTCCGCAAGGTTTCCTACGGTGTCGGGGTCGAGCGCATCTTCCCGCTGCACACACCGATCATCGAGAAGATCGAGGTTGTCTCCCGCGGCGACGTCCGCCGGGCCAAGCTCTACTACCTGCGCGACCTGCGCGGCAAGGCAGCCAAGATCAAGGAGAAGCGCGACCGGCTTCCCGCAGCCAAGTCCGGCGCCTGACCCACACACTTCAGGTGACTCAGGGCAAGCGGCAGTCGTGGTGGGATATCCCCGTCACGCTGCTGCTTG
>WLND01000135.1 GCA_009726075.1 Actinomycetota bacterium | reverse complement strand
TGCGCTGCCGGTTATCGGTATCTGGCGATCCTGGATCTCCTGCCAGACCGCCTCGTCGATGGCGTCAGGGGCGTGAGTGAGGTTACGAGGCCACGTGTGCGGTGACTTCGGCGGCGGCAGCCGGTTGTCTGCATCGAAATTCCATTCACCACCAACGGGTTTCCCGTCATCGTCCATGAGAATACCCAGGCGCGTCCGCTGCCATCGGTAGAAATGCTCCATGACCAGCGAGGCGCGTCCGGATGCCCACCCCGCGAATTCGTCACGTCCGGTCATGAAGAAGTCATTCGAGACCAACTCGATCTCGGCTGACTCGAGACATCGTTGCTGGGCGTAGGACGATCCCTCCGCGGCGACGATTGGCTGGCCCGGGTGCTCCGCGCGAAAGGCAGCGAAGCCAGCATCGACGGTGGCGGCCCGCACGAAGTGCACCGTGAAGCCCTCGTCGGCGAGTTCCTGCCGCATGTGGGCGGCGGCGGAGAGGATGAAGAACAGGCGCTGGGCGTGCCAGGTGCGGGCGCGCAGCAGCTCATCGCTCTCGATCATGAGGATCTCGTGCGTGGCAGGCGTGGCCTCGCGCAGGGCGCCGTAGTGGCGGCTCAGCTGGTCGAACGGGACGAATACCGCCTTCTTCATGGTCGCATCGAGGGTCACGCCCGAGCAGCCGCTGCCGCGATGGCTTCAAGTCCGCGGTGGAGCTCGACGAAGGTGGTGCTGAGCGGGGAGAGGCCGAGGCGAATTCCATCGGGCGCCCGGAAGTCGGGGATGATCCCCTGATCCCAGAGCCTCAGTGTGAGCTCGCGGAAGTCTGAGCGGCAGATCGTGACGTGCCCCCCGCGCACGGCGCTGTCGCGCGGTGAGCCGATGCCCACTCCGAGGCTCCGCGGCCACGAGTCGACCACCTCGATCGCAAACTCGGTCAGCGCGATTGACTTCGCGCGGATGGCATCGATGCCGGCCTCGGCCACGAGTTCGACCCCAGCGCGAACCGGAATCATGGAGATGACGGGCGGCGTGCCGCTGATGAAACGCCGGATGCCGGACGCAGGCACGTACCCCTGGGCCATCTCGAAGCTGTCGCGGCGGCCGAGCCAGCCCCAGATCGGCTGGGTCACCTGCTCCTGCAGATCGGCCCTGACGTAGGCGAATGCGGGCGCCCCGGGGCCGCCATTGAGGTACTTGTACGTGCAGCCAACGGCAAAGTCGACCCCGCAGGCATCGAGCTGCACCGGCACCGAGCCGACCGAGTGGCTGAGATCCCAGAGCACTAGGCCGCCGGCGTCGTGCACGATCGCGGTGATTGCGTGCATGTCGGCGAGGAAGCCCGATCGGTACGCGACGTGACTAAACAGCGCCAGTGCGGTGGACGGCCCGACCGCGGCCGCCACCTGCTCGGCGCCGATCCCCGACTCCGGATCGGTCTGGATCCACCGGATGCTCATCGACAGTTCCTGGGCGATGCCCTCGACGATGTAGCGGTCAGTCGGGAAGTTGTCGGTGTCGATGACGATCTCGGTGCGGCCAGGCCTCGCGGCGATAGCGGCTCGGGCGACCTTGTAAAGCATGACCGTCGTCGAATCGCCGATGATCACCTGAGCGGCGGCGGCCCCGAGAGCAGCACGGCCGACCGCATCACCGATCGTGTGCGGCCACTCCATCCACTCATCAGTCCACCCGCGGATGAGTCGTGAGGCCCACTGCCCAGTGACGAACTCCTGCAGGCGGTCGGCCGTGACGGTGAGCGGACGGCCCAGGGAGTTGCCGTCGAGGTATGCGACCAGGGAGTGCTCTGCTGCCGGCACGAATCGATCAACGAAGGCGGCGAGCGGATCGGATGCGTCGAGCTCGCGAGCGCGGGCGACGTTCGTCATCGCTGGCCGCCTCCAGCCGGAAGCAGGGCCTCAAGCCGGGAGTAGAGGCTGGGCGGCCCGGCTACCACTCGATTGCCCTCGTTCAGGGCATCACCGGCCATGAAGTCGTTGATCTCGCCGCCGGCCTCGGTGATGATCAGGAGGGCAGCGAGGCAGTCCCACGAGTTGATGTGCATCTCGACGTAGCCGATCAAGCGGCCGCAGGCCACATAGCAGAGCGAAAGGGCGCCGGATCCGTTGCGCTGGAACATTCCCCCGGCCTTCAGCAGGCGCGTCATGGTCTCGATCAGGTCATCGACATCCGAGCGCATCGAGTATCCGACGCCGACCATGCCGTCGTTGAAGGAGTCGGCAGGACGGACGGCAATGGAGCGTCCGTTCAGGGTTGCCCCCTTGCCCCGCTGCGCGGCGAAGAGCTCGTTCGCCGCCGGGGCGAACACCAGGCCGATGTGCATGACCGAATCGGCGATGAAGGCGATCGAGACGCACCAGGTCGGCAGGCCCATGACGAAGGGCTGGGTGCCGTCGATCGGGTCGACGACCCAGATGCCGGCCGCGCCGTCGACTCCCTGCGGGCCGGTCTCCTCGCCGAAGAAGGCATCGTCCGGAAAACGTGCGGCAAGTCGATCGCGGATGAGGATCTCGGTGTTGAGGTCGGCCTGGCTCACGACATCCTGGGGTCCCTTGCTCGTCACGTCGAGCGAGTCGATGTCGGCGAAGTAGGACGCCGCCAGGGCGCCGGCCTCGGCCACGAGCTCGGTTGCGAAGGCGAACCGCTCGTCGATATCGGCCTGGGTGAACGACTGGGCATTCGTCGACTGCGCTGGGGTGCTCGGCATGTCCCAAACCTAGTCTGCGGTCGTGTCGCCCCTCCAGAGCCAAGCCGCGCCTCGAACGCCGCTTGAGTCGCCGTGCTTCGACTTCACGATGGGCGTGTGGAACACCGTCGAGAAGGTGTAGTCGGCGATGGCCGGCGCAAGATCGACGTAGAGCTCGTCGACGTTGCTCATGCCACCGCCCATCACGATGATGTCTGGGTCGAGGATGTTGACGACGAGCGAGAGTCCCCGGGCGACCCGATCGACGTAGCGGCGGTACGAGAGACCGGCGAGCCGGTCGCCAGCGCGCATGAGGTCGATGATCGCGCTCGGCGGCAGGTCGAGGCCGGAGTGGCGGCCGAAGTCGCGGGCGAACGCATAGCCCGAGACCCACGTTTCCAGGCAGCCGTGCTTGCCGCAGTAGCAGGCATCGCCGGGGATCTCGGTGACATTCGGTATCGGGAGCGCATTGTGGCCCCATTCGCCGGCGCTGTTGTTCGGGCCGTGGTGGGCACGCCCGTCGAATGCGACGCCGGCTCCGGCTCCCGTGCCGAGGATCACAGCGAACACAACCCCGTAGCCGGCGCCGGCCCCGTCGATCGACTCCGAGGCGGCAAGGCAGTCCGCGTCGTTCTCGACCCGGATCTCGCGGCCGATGATCGCGCGCAGGTCGGCCTCGACCGGCTTGCCGTTGATCCAGGTGGAGCTGCCGCCCTTGCCCAGCCGGGTCGTCGGCTCGAGGGAGCCCGGGATGCCGATGCCGATCGAGCCGCGGCGTCCGGTGGCCGACTCGAGCCGGTCGATGAGGTCGCGGACGAGGCGAAGGCACCCCTCGTAGTCGCCTCGAGGGGTTTCCTCGCGCACGCGCATGATCTCGAGGCCAGTCTCGTCGAGCGCGATGGCCTCGACCTTCGTGCCGCCCCAGTCGACTCCGATGTACATGCATGCTCCTGATCGTCGACGGTGCGCGGCATCACGCGAGCGCGGCGACATCCTGCCATCGTCCGATTGGACAACGTCTGGGACCATCAGCCGTGCTCTCAATCATCACCGCAAACGTCAACGGGATCCGTGCCGCCGATCGCAGGTCGGGCCTTGAGTGGCTCGGGGCTGCCGACGCCGATGTCATCTGCCTGCAGGAGGTGCGGGCCACGCACGAGCAGCTGCACGAGGTGCTCCAGGGCTCGCCCCTGGCCCACTACTTCGTCGCACATGTGCCGGCGCCCGAACTCGGCCGGGCCGGAGTGGCGATCCTGTCGCGCGAGAAGCCCATCGCCACCCGGGAGAGCATCAAGCAGGCAGACCTCGGCGGCCTAGGTCGCTGGGTCGAGGCCGATCTCGCGACCGAGCTCGGACCACTGACGGTGGCGTCCGTCTACGTCCACTCCGGCGAGGCCGAGACCCAAAAGCAGGTCGACAAGATGGCCTTCCTTGTCGCCATGGAGAAGCGACTGAAGTCGCTCAAGGCGGCAGCGGCGAAAGCGGGCTCCAATGTCGTCGTGTGCGGCGATTTCAACGTGGCCCGCGCCGAGATCGACATCAAGAACTGGAAGGGCAACCGCGACAAGGCCGGCTTCCTGCCGGAGGAGCGGGCCTACCTCAACCGCTGGTGCGATAACGACTGGGCGGATCTGGGTCGCGAGCTCGGCGGCGAGGGCCCCGGGCCCTACACCTGGTGGTCGTGGCGCGGCAAGGGTTTCGACACCGATGGCGGCTGGCGCATCGACTACGTGCTGGCGACCGCGGGACTAGCCGCTAGCGCCCGAGAAGCGGTCGTCGGCAAGGCCCCGACCTATGCGGAGCGCTGGAGCGACCATGCGCCGCTCACGGTGACGTTTTCGGCGTAGGTTCTGGGGCCGCTTCGAGCGGTTGCAGGACGATGGTCGAATCTGCCATGGCGTGCGCCTCGTCGGGGTCGTGGGTTACGTAGACGGTGGCGCAACCGCGTTCGCGCAGCATTGCCGCGACCTCATTGACCAAACGCGACCTGAGGTCGGTGTCGAGGGCGCTGAACGGCTCGTCGAGCAGCATCACTGCCGGCTCAGGCGCGAGGGCCCGGGCCAGTGCGACCCGCTGGGCCTGCCCGCCGCTCAGCTGATGCACCGACCGGTTCTCGAGTCCGGCGAGGCCGACCCAGGCGAGCAACTCGGCACTGCGCTGCCGGGCGGTCGTGCGCGAAACGCCGTGCCGGCGAAGCCCGTAGGCGATGTTGTCGACGACGTCGAGGTGGGTGAAGAGCAGCGGCTCCTGGAACACGATGCCGACGCCGCGAGCATGGACGGGCGTCTCGGTGACGTCTTGCCCGTCGATGAGGATGCGTCCGCTCAACGGCGGCATGACGCCCGCCAGTGTCTTGAGCAGGGACGACTTCCCGCTTCCGCTGGGCCCGAGGATGCCGATCACCTCGCCGGACGCCACGGTGAGAGCGAGATCGTCGAGGAGGGGGGCCTGGTATCCGACGCTCAGCGCCAGGATCTGGAGTCGGGCGGACGTCGGGCCTACTGCTGCCGCTGTGATCGCCGCTGTGCTCACCGGGCCATGATCCCGTGCTGGGTTGCCGGCCCATCAGCCTGGCGGCCACGTCCGACGCGATCGATGATGAGAACCATCGCGAGGGTGAGCGCGACGAGGACGACGGCGAGGCTGGCCGCAGCGCCGTAGGACTGTGCGCCAGGACGGCCCAGCAGTCGCACGATCTGGATCGGCACGGTCGGGGTGCCCGCCCGCGCCAGGAACGACGCCGCCCCGAACTCGCCGAGCGACACGGCGGCGGCCAGGCCGCCGGCGGCGAGCATGACCACCCGAAG
>WLND01000134.1 GCA_009726075.1 Actinomycetota bacterium | reverse complement strand
GAAAGACTTTCGGTGGAGCTTGCCGCGATCGCCTTGTGTGCTGCCCGCTCCGCGCGGCGCGCTTCGCGTGCTGCGTAGGCGGGGGTGCCCGGCTGCGGGTTGTTGCGGATGACCCAGAACTGCTGGCCCATCGACCACAGGTTCGTGGTGAACCAGTAGATGAGCACGCCGATCGGGAAGTTGATGCCGCCGATGGCGAAGACGAGCGGGAAGACGTAGAGCAGGATCTTCTGCTGGCGCACGACCGGGTTGTCGGCGGCCGTGTTCTTCACGATCATCTGGCGCTGGGTCAGGAAGGTGGTCGTGGTCATGCAGATGATGAGGATGAACGCCACGATCTTGGTGCTGATCGGCATGAAGCCGTCCTTGAGCACCTCATCGGCGCCCATGAAGGTGCCGTAGAGCGGGGCGCCAAAGATCGAGGCCTCACGGGCCTGGTTGACGAGGTCTGCGTACTGCGGCCACTGGAACACGCCCTGGGGCTTGTTCATGGCGATGCCCTGGAGCACGCCGAACAGTGCGAAGAAGATCGGCGCCTGCAGCAGGATCGGAAGGCACGAGGCGAGCGGGTTCGTCCCGGTCTCCTTGTACAGCTTCATCATTTCCTGCGACTGGCGTTCCTTGTCGCCCTTGTACTTCTTCTGGATCTCCTTCATCTGCGGCTGGATCAGCTGCAGATTGCGCTGCGACTTGATCTGCTTGACGAAGAGGGGGATCAGGGCGATGCGGATGACGATGACGAGACCGACGATCGAGAAGGTCCAGGTCCAGCCACTCGCCGGATTCATGAAGGTGCTCAGCAGTTGGTGGAACTGGACGAGAATCCAGCTCACGCCGTCGCGCAGCCAATCGAGAATGAACATGATCTCCCTTGCGAGTGTCGTCTAGTCAGCGTTTGGGCGACCGGTTAGCCGGCTGCAGCATCGGGATACTGCGGGCCTGAACGCGGACTTCCGTCTGAAAGTATGTCTGGTCGCCAATGGCCACGCGACGGTACCGGGTCAAGTCCACCCGAATTCCAGGGGTTGCACCTCAGCAGTCGCCACCCTGCGAGGCCCGCTCCCTTCACCGCTCCGTGCTCGGTGACCGCAACGAGGGCGTACTGCGAACAGCTGGGGTAGAACCTGCAGCTGGGCATCAGGAGCTTGGAGATGGTCACCTGGTAGACCCTGATGAGGATGATGAGCAGCCACTTCAGGAGCCAGCCGGCCGAGTGATCCCACGCCCACAGAATTCGGCGCCACGATTGCTTCAGCGTGACCTCCTCGGAGCCTTCTTCAAAGCTGCATGCAGTGCGATCTCAACATCACGCCGAAGCGCACTTGAAGCCGCGGTGCCGGCCGACGGCTGTGCACGCACCACCATGAGGGTCCCCCCGGGCAATGTCTGGAGTATCGGGCCGAGTGATGCACGCAGCCGACGCGCGACCCGGTGACGCACGACCGAGCCTCCGACACCCTTGCCGACGGTGAACCCGACCTGCGGGGCCCGACCCACCTCAGCCTGCCCGGTACCGATCAGCAGATGGACGACCACGGAACCACAAGAAGCGCGTGACCCACTACGGGTCACGCGCTGGAAATCAGTGGACCGCCGCAGCCGATGTTCGGCTGGCAACACGGTGCGCCGAAAGCCTCAGGCGGAGATGCGGGTGCGGCCCTTGGCACGACGAGTCGCCAGGATCGCGCGACCCGCGCGGGTGCGCATGCGCAGCCGGAAGCCGTGCGTCTTTGCCCGACGGCGATTATTGGGCTGGAAAGTGCGCTTCATGGTAAGGCTCCTGCACGACAAGATGGGGAAGGTCAGTAAGGGCATGAGCCTACGGACGAACTCCGCCCATGGTCAAACCGGTGCGATAGTGACGACTCAGGTCGGCGGCACTTGTCCTGCTGCGCGGGCCTTGACTAGGTTGAGTCCTTGGGCCATGCGAGCATCCACACCTGTGGACAGTCCTGTGGATCGTAGGCGGCCAAGGGACGAGGAGGCTAGGTGAGCGACACCACTGATCTCTCCGCCGTCTGGGCTCAGGCCGTCGCCAACCTCTCCGATGGCACCCTCACTCCCCAGCAGCGCGCGTTTGTCGCCCTCACCCGTCCCTTGGGCCTCGTCGAGGACACCGCACTCATCGCGGCCCCGAATGAGTTCACCAAGGATGTGCTCGAGACCCGGTTGCGCCCGTTCGTGGTTGCCGCGCTCTCGCAGACCCTCGGACGTGAGATCAAGCTCGCCGTCACCGTCGACACATCCATTGCTCCATCCCTCGACGAGGCGACCACTGACGCTGTCGCCGACGCCACCTACGCAACCGCCGAAGCGCCCGCCGCCGCTCCAGTTGCCGCACCCCGATTCGATGACGGTCCCCGGCCAGGCACGGGCTCGCCCAGCACTCGCGCCGAGGATGGTCGACTCAACGCGAAGTACACCTTCGACACGTTCGTCATCGGATCAAGCAACCGATTCGCACACGCGGCAGCGGTGGCCGTCGCCGAGCAACCGGCTCGGGCATACAACCCACTGTTCATCTACGGCGGTTCCGGGCTCGGCAAGACTCACCTCCTTCATGCCATCGGGCACTACACGCGCGCCCTCTACAACGGCACCCGCGTTCGCTACGTCAGTTCCGAGGAATTCACCAACGAGTTCATCAACAGCATTCGCGATGACAAGGCAGCCGGTTTCCAGCGTCGGTATCGCGATGTCGATGTCCTCCTCGTCGATGACATTCAGTTCCTGAGCGGGAAGGTCCAGACGCAGGAAGAGTTCTTCCACACGTTCAACACCCTCCACAACGCGAACAAGCAGATCGTCGTCACCTCAGACTTGCCACCCAAGCAGCTCCCCGACTTCGAGGACCGCATGCGCTCCCGGTTCGAATGGGGGCTCATGACCGATGTCCAGCCGCCCGACCTCGAGACCCGCATCGCAATCCTTCGCAAGAAGAGCGTCCAGGAGCGCCTGGTCGCCCCACCCGAGGTGCTCGAGTACATCGCATCCAAGATCAGCAGCAACATCCGCGAGCTCGAAGGTGCCCTCATCCGAGTCACTGCATTTGCCTCGCTCAACCGGCAGCCGGTCGACCTCACCATCACCGAGATCGTCCTGAAGGATCTCTTCCCCAGCGATACCGGGCCCGAGATCACCGCCGCCCAGATCATGGCGGCCACGGCGTCGTACTTCGGAGTCACGATCGATGACCTGTGCGGCGCCAGTCGATCCAGGGTCCTTGTCACCGCGCGCCAGATCGCCATGTACCTGTGCCGCGAGCTCACCGATCTCTCACTGCCCAAGATCGGTCAGGCATTCGGTGGACGCGACCACACCACGGTCATGCATGCCGATCGCAAGATCCGCCAGCTGATGGCCGAGCGGCGGAGCCTGTTCAATCAGGTCACTGATCTCACCGGGCGTATCAAGTCGCAGCCCCGCACCATCTGAACCAGTAGTCACACGTTTCCCACAGCTGTGCATAACTACTGTGAATAACCTTCACGCACCCTCTCCCCACCCGGACCTCGTCCCGGCCGCCCCACCCGGACCCTCCTGTGGACGCACTGTGCATAACCATTTGTTTCCTCATAGAACGAACCCACTCCCTGTGGACAACCTTGACCCGATCGTGTACGAACACACAAGCTCCCATCGTCCGTCCACAACCATCCACAACCCGCCACGATTCATCCACACCCAACAGGAACGCTCACACGCTCACTGACCAGCCGGAAGCAGCACTATCCCCAGAATCCACAGGACCTATTACTACGACGAAACCCATTGACCATGATTCGGAGGTGCATCATCAGAACCCTTGCCTGTGCACACCCGCGTGGTGCAAGAATCCCAACCCTGCAAGACTGACGGTTCTGCGTCACCGACACCTGCTTGACCGTCACCACAACAAAGGATGCCCACGTGAAGTTCCGAGTTGAGCGAGATGTGCTTGCTGACGCCGTGGCCTGGGCCGCTCGCACACTGCCATCAAGGCCGTCGATGCCAGTCCTGTCCGGTCTCGTCCTCACCGCCGATGGTGATTCGCTCACGATGAGCAGCTTCGACTACGAGGTGTCCGCTCGCGTCGAGGTGGCGTGTGACGTCGACACTCCCGGAATCACCCTGGTCTCAGGCAGACTCCTGGCCGATATCGCGCGCTCGCTCCCCGCACAGCCCGTGACGCTGAGCAGCGAGGGCACTCGGGTCATCATCACCTGCGGCCGCTCGTCTTTCACGCTCCCGACACTCCCGGTTGAGGATTACCCGCAGTTGCCCGCGATGCCCACGTCATCGGGCGAGGTCTCCGGTGCGCTGTTCGCCGTGGCCGTGGCTCAGGTAGCCATCGCTGCCGGACGTGACGACACCCTGCCCACGTTGACAGGGATTCGGATCGAGTTTGAGGGAACAGGTGTCGTCCTCGCGGCAACCGATCGCTATCGCCTTGCCGTCCGGGAGTTCGACTGGGCGCCGGTGTCGTCCACGATCTCTTCCCAGCTGCTTGTCCCGGCGCGCACCCTGGCCGAAACTGCCAAGGCCCTGGCCGGTGCCGACATCGTGAGCGTCGCGCTTGCGACACCGGGCACCGCTGAGGGACTTATCGGCTTCGAGGGCAACGGGCGCCGGACGACCACGCGACTTCTTGACGGCGAATTCCCGAAATACCGCACGCTCCTGCCTAATGAGGCAGCCACCGTCGCCACGGTGGAGACGTCGGCTCTCATCGATGCCGTCAAGCGGGTGTCGCTCGTCGCCGAGCGCAATACGCCAGTTCGTCTCAACTTCGACGGGTCAGAGGTTGTTCTCAGGGCCGGTGCCGGCGACGACGCCCAGGCCAATGAGGCGGTTGAGTGCTCGGTTCAGGGTGATGCCCTTGAAATCGCGTTCAACCCCAACTACCTGCTTGATGGGCTCGCGGCGATCGATTCGCCGATTGCTCGGTTCTCCTTCACCCAGCCCACTCGGCCAGCGGTCCTCACCGGACTCGCAAATGCAGGCGATAAGCCGAATGAGGCGTACCGCTACCTCTTGATGCCGGTTCGCCTGACGGGCTGATGGCCGATGTGGGTTCAGTCGCTGAGCCTGACCGACTTCAGGTCCTACGCCCGCGTGGAGCTCGAACTCTCCCTCGGAGTCAACACGTTTGTCGGACGCAACGGGCAAGGGAAGACGAACCTCATCGAGGCGGTGGGCTACGTGTCGGCACTCTCCAGTCACCGGGTTGCCGGCGATCTTCCCCTCGTGCGCAAGGGTGCGGACATGGGCTTGATCACGTGCGGGATCAGGACTGATGACCGCGACGTCGTCATCGACATCGCCATCCTCCCCGGGCGCGCGAACAAGGCGCGCATCAACCGATCGCCTCTCCCCCGCGTGCGGGACATCCTTGGTCACCTGCGCACCGTCCTCTTTGCCCCCGAGGACCTCTCGTTGGTCAAGGGCGACCCGGCTGAACGCCGAGCGTTCATCGACGATCTCCTCGTCCAGAGAAATCCCCGCCTGGCCGCGACTCGGTCGG
>WLND01000133.1 GCA_009726075.1 Actinomycetota bacterium | reverse complement strand
TGGAACTTCGTGGCGAACAGCAGCTTGTTGAGCGGCGAGCCGATGCTCACACCGCCCGTGCCCTGATAGGTGTTCGTCTTCTGACCGGTTGGGCTCGCATCGTCCGGGTAGTCGAGTTCGACCGGCGTGGAGCCCTTCGGGGCGCCGACGATGCTGTAGATGGGCGAGAGCTCGCCGAAGTACACGCGAGGCTCTGCGACATCGAGGGCACCGGTCGGCGGAATATCGCTTTCGAAGAAGTCGGGCTGACCGTTCGTCAGCGCGGTGTTGTCGTACGCAGAGACGAAGCCGTAGCCGTGGGTGAACACGGCACGGTCGTTGGTCCAGTTGCGCTGGCCCTCGGAGATGCCTGCGAGGTTGATCTCTCGCACGGCCACGACAGCGCCGCGCTGTGCGTCGTCGACCATGTAGCGATCGACGTCGAGCTTGTTGTTGAACGAATAGTAGCCACGGATCTGCTGCAACTGGTTGTAGGTCGGCGAGACCACTGCCGGGTCGAGGAGCCGAATGTTGTCCAGCGTGCCCTTGCTGGCATTGAGCACCTCGGTCGTCGGCGGGTCGACGGTGCCGGCGTAGTCGGTGACCGCCGCATCGACGATCGAGTAGGCGTCGCGCGTGGCGTCGATATTGCGCTGAATGTACGGCGACTCCTTGACCAGCTCGCTGGGTCGCACCTGGAACTGCTGCACGATAAGCGGGTAGATCGTGCCGACCACGATGCTCGTCAGGAACATGAGCCCGAGGCCGATCACCGGCACGGCCCAGGAGGACCTGAAGATGTTCGCGATGAACAGCACCGCGACGATGAGCGCGACGAAGGTCAAGATGTTGAGCGACGGCAGCACCGCATTGACGTCGGTGTACTTCAGCCCCGTGAATCCAGTGACGAGGGTCTCGCTCTTGGTCGCGAGGTCGAAGCGGTCGTACCAGTAGGACGCTGCCTTGAGCAGCAGGATGACCGCGATGAGGGCTGAGAGCTGGATCTGGGCAGACCGCGAGGCGCGGTCGCCCTTGGGCTGGAGGCGCAGCCCGCCGTAGAGGTATTGGACGACGACCGCGGCCAGCAGGGCGATGAACAGCACGGCGAAGCCGAAGCTGATCAGGAACCGGATGAACGGCAGGGTGAACGTGTAGAACGACAGGTCGAGCCCGAACTGCGGATCATTGATGCCGAACGCCGTTGCATTGCGCCACAGCAGGTACGACCCCCATTCGCCTGATGCCGTGAGGCCGGCCATGAGCCCGAGCACGATGGCGACGACGAGCATGAACCGAACCCGGTACGGCTCGATCGAGATGCGGTACCGCTCCAGGCTCGCCTGCTCGGGGGTCATCCCGCGGAAGCTCGGCCGCGAGCGCCAGGCCCACCACATCACGAGCACGACCGCGCCGAACATGATGCCGCCGGACGCGACGAACAGCACCGCCCGCGTGTACAGCTGGGTCGTGAACACCCCGGTCTTGTCGACGGACTCGAACCACATCCAGTCGGTGTAGAACCCGGTGAAGAGGACGAACAGCACGACGACCACGCCGAGGATGATCAAGGTCGGGAGAAGCACCCCACCCCGACGAGTCGGGGGCGCCTGTGCGCCCTGCGGATCGGTGGCCCCTGCCATGTCAAACGTCACCCTTGGAACTTACGGCACCCGGGCCCCTGTTGCACACGCCCCCCGCGAGACCGTGCGGCTTCCGAGAGGTTTGCCTCAGCCCGCGAGGGCTGGGCAGGCCGCCGGCGTGCCACCGGCGGTCCAGGTCTCGACCGCGGTCACCGCCTCTGCCAGGGTGCTGACAGCGGCCACGGTGAGGCCATCCGGGACGTGACCGCTTGCCTCGGCGCAGTGCACCGCCGGCATCAGGAACAGTTCGGCACCCTTGTTGCGCGCACCGGCCAGCTTCTGCCGGATGCCGCCGATCGCGCCGACAGTGCCGTCCGGCTGAATGGTGCCCGTGCCCGCGATGTAGCGGCCCTTGGCCAGATCGCCGGGGGTGAGCTTGTCGACGAGGCCCATCGAGAACATCAGGCCGGCGCTCGGGCCGCCGACGTCCTTCAACGTGAAGTCAATCGAGAAATCGGGGGCGTAGAACATGCCCACCCCGACTCCGATGTACGGCGTGCCCGGAGCGTCAGGGTTGTCTGCGGAGGTGACGGTGACCGTCTTGGTGGTGTCGGCGCCGTCGACGTTGCGCTTGACCTCGAACTCGAACGCGGTGCCGGCCGGCTCCGCGCGCACCGCATCGCTCACCTGCTTGGGCTGGTCGACCGCGGTTCCGTTGACCGAGAGGATGTTGTCGGTCGCCTCGAGGATGCCGTCGGAGGGTGAGTCGCCGTAGACGGACGTGACGACGAGCTCGGTCTTGACCGGGATCTTCAGGTAGTTCAGGGCCGCCCCGATGGCGTCCGACTCCGAGGTGCTGAACATCGTCGCCTGCCGCCGCTTGACCTCGTCGCCGGAGACGTCGTCCGGGTAGATGAGCTCGCGGGGCAGGACCGCGTCGGACGCGATGAACCACGATGCGATGGCATCGACGAAGGTGAGGCCTCCGCGGGGACCACCGGATTCGAGCACCGTGGTCATGTCGAGGTTGCCGGTGGTCGGGTAGGTCTTCGTGCCCTCGATGGCGATGACCTGCTGATCGTCGATGCTGCCGATCACGTTGAAGGTCGGTCCCGGGGCCATCTTGACAAAGGGGACGGGGAGGAAGAATGCGACGGCGAGGAGCACGAGCAGGCTGGTCGCGCTGATCACGAGGACCCGCGACCTCGAATCGCGCGGATGCGGCTTGGTCACGCCTGGTCCTGCGCCCTGTTCTCGCCGGAGCGAGTGGTGTCGCCGGGGTGCGTGCTGTCTCCGCCCTGACTGCTGTCAGTGCGGGCGCCGCCTGCCCCCCTCTTGCTCTGGTCGATTGGCTGCCTGATCTGATCGGACGGCATTGGACGCTCCATCGCATCGGCGAGGCGGCGAAGGCCCGCCATGCCAGCGTGGGCCTCGGCTGGCTTTTCCGGCCGGGCGCGGAACATTGCCCAGAGAATCGCGAGAATCGTGGCGCCGATCGGAATCAGCCACCAGGCGAGTGCGGACACAGGGGCAAGGGTACGCGCATCTTCGGACGGCGATCCCCATTCGGCCGGTTCTGCGCCGAATGGGGTCCGGGCACATGGCGACCGGCCTGCCCGGGATACGAAGCCCCGAGGTCTCTGAGCGTCCGTTCGCCTTCCCCTTGCGAACGCACGCCTGTTATCCCCGGGGCTCCGTCGGCCTGAACCTAAAGGCACGATCGGGCGACGTCAACGGTTTTCTCGCACATTCTTCCACGAGGTGTGCACAAACCTGTGGATATCGTGTTGATCCCTCATGCAGGCCTGTGGACCACCGGTGCATGGGCCTGTGGACTCCGCTCGCACCACCTCCCAGGACGTGGCCCTGAGCAGGCACAATGCCCGTGAACAGCCTGTGGACAGAAAATAATTCCTATGCGGGGACCTTCAGGGCGGCCGCCACGAGCGCGAGCACGCTGGCATCGAGGTCAGCAGGGAGCGCATCGACCGGAAACCACCGCAGATCGTCAGACTCGTCGCTGATGATCGCCTGGGCATCAGACGCCACGATCGCGAGGTACTGAACGTCAAGGTGCTCGCTCATTGCTCCGGCGCAGGGCACCGGATGCCGATCGAGGCGCAGTGGCTGGTCTCCGACGAGCACGGCGGCGATGCCGCTCTCCTCAATCGCCTCGCGTCGGGCCGCCTCGCGCAGCGACGCATCCTCCGGCTCGCAGTGGCCCCCGAGCTGGAGCCACCGGCCGACCTTGGGATGCAGGGTGAGCAGGACGCGCTCGCGCCGCTCGTCCATGACCAGCGCGCTGGCGGTCAGGTGCCCGACGCGGCAACTGCGCCACATGGCGTCGTCATGCTCGGCCAGGAAGGCCAGGTAGTCGTCACGGAGCTGCCGTTGGCCTGCGTCGGGCGGCACCCACGCGGCGAGCACGGCCGTGGCGTCAGCCCGCATCCGGCTCACCGAGATCGAGCTCGAGGCGCGACCGCTCGAGGAATCCGAGCGGATCGGCGAGGTCTTCGGCATCGGGGAGCATGTCTGGGTGCACCCACAGGGCGTCACGGGCCTCGATGCCCCCATGGGCCCGCAGGGCGGCAAACAGGGTCGCAGCCTCGCGGAGGGCACGTGGACGCAGCTCCATGCCGACGAGCGAGCTGAACGTGTGCTCTGCCGGCCCGCCCGCCGCGCGCCGGCGACGCATGGTCTCCTGCAGGGCCTGGGCGCTCGGGAGCCGATCTCCGACGGCGACCGTCACGACATCGTCGACCCAGCCTTCGACGAGCGCGAGGAGGGTCTCGAGCCGGGCGATGGCCGCTCGCTGCTCGTCGGTGTCCTGCGGCTGGAGCAGCCCGGAGGCCATGAGCTCCTGCAGCGCCTGCGGGTTGGACATGTCGACGTCGCCCATCGCCTCCTGAAGTCGCTCGGGATCGACGCGGATGCCGCGGGCGTACTCCTCGATTGCGCCGATCATGCGGGCGCGCAGCCACGGCACGTGCGAGAAGAGCCGCTGGTGGGCCGACTCGCGAAGGGCGAGGTAGAGGCGAACATCGCCAGCCTCGACGCCGAGGCCCTCGCCGAGGACCTCGATATTGCGCGGGAGGAGCACGCAGGTCGCGGTCTGAAGGAGCGGGATGCCAATGTCGCCGGCACTGACGACCTCCTTGGCCAGCGCAGCGAGCGCGTTGCCGAGCTGCATGCTGAAGGCGGCCGCCCCAAGCTGCTGCACCATGCCGAGCATGGGCTGCATCATCGACATCATCTCGGCCGGAACCCCACCGGGGAACATGGCCCGGAACTGCTCGGGCAGCGCCGCGTTGAGATCCTCGGGGCTCAGCTGATCGGCGCCGGGGATGGCCCCGCCGACCACCTGCTGCATATGCACGGCGATCGGCTCGACGTAGTGCTGCCACATCGGCAGGGTGTGCTCGAGCCACTCGGAGCGGCTCCACGCGAGCGGGGTCACCGACGTGGCCGGCAGGACGGTGGCCTCATCGAGCCAGACATCTGCCAGGTGCAGGGCCTCGACAACTGCGCGGGCCGCGGCCTCGGGCACCGACGGGTCGCCCCCGGCGAATCCGCCCGGGGCTGCCAGGGCTTGCCGGGCGACATCGCGGACCATCGTCCAGTTGACCGGGCCGGAGGCCTCGCTCGTGCCCGCGTTCTGCAGGAAGGCACCGAGCTGCTGGAGCGCGGCGCCGATGGAACTCATGTCGAAGGGGTTCTGGCCGCCGCCGAACCCGGGCTGGCCGGGGTTCGGGTCGTCAGGATCCTGGCCGCCGAGACCGAAGCCGAAGGGTATGTCGCTCATGACCCCACGGTAGTCGGACAAACGAAGGCGGGGCACCCATGAAGGGTGCCCCGCCTGTTCGCTGTCAGCGTGGCAGTTACGCCTTGCCCAGAATGCGGGTGACCTTGGTTCCGCAGGTCGGGCAGATGCCCTTCGCGAAACGACGACCGTTGGTCTCCTCG
>WLND01000132.1 GCA_009726075.1 Actinomycetota bacterium | reverse complement strand
GGGCAGCGGACCCGATCCGGACGACGTGGCTGAGGACCTCGATGCCCGCGACCTGCCGCAGAAACGCCCGCGCAACTGCTCCCAGGGCGACCCGTGCTGCGGTCTCGCGTGCGCTCGCCCGCTCAAGAATCGGCCTCGCATCGCTCCAGCCGTACTTCTGCATGCCGGCGAGGTCAGCGTGGCCGGGCCTCGGTCGAGTCAAGGGGGCGTTTCTTGCCAGGGCAGCGAGCTCGTCCT
This sequence comes from Actinomycetota bacterium, assembly GCA_009726075.1. Classification (GTDB taxonomy): domain Bacteria; phylum Actinomycetota; class Actinomycetes; order S36-B12; family S36-B12; genus WLND01. Next base: position 5,317 of record WLND01000132.1, on the reverse strand, counting down.
CGTCGACGGGATCGGCCGACATGACCACGGCCCATTTCGCCCACTCGGAATTGCCCACCTCGATTGCGACCGGGCCCCCGAGGGTCTGCCCATGGCGGATGCCGCCGAGGATTCGCACCTCGTCACGCTCGAACTTCATTCTGGCCCCTCGGCCCGACCCGAGCCTTCGCCTGGCGAGGTCGCGACCGATGTCGTCGGTCGTCACCTCGATGTGCGCGGGGAGCCCTTCAGCGATTGCGACGAGAGCCGGACCGTGCGATTCACCTGCGGTTAGCCAACGCACCATGAGCGCATCCTTTCAGACGATCGACAGCCCGGCTGAGAGCAGGACACCGGCAAGCATGAATGGCCCGAATGGGATCCGCGACCCAGGCTCAGCACGACGGCCCGCCAGGAGCGCCATCGCCCATGCTCCCCCGAGCATGAAGGCGAGCAGGGTGCCCCACCAAAGCCATGTCCAGCCAAGCCACCCCAGGAAGATTCCCGTCACGAGACCAAACTTCACATCGCCCATGCCCAGACCGCCCGGGGCTGCGACGGCCATGACGAGCAGGACGACGAACAGGAGGATCCCGCACGCGACGGCCCGCAGGACCCTGGCCGGCTCATGCTCGGCCAGTGCGGCGCCCCCGAGGAGGATGAGGCACACGGCGCCGAGGAGCGCGATCCCACGATTGGGGAGCCGATGCTCGCGGATATCGATGCGGGCCAGTACGCCGCCGATGAGGACGAGGGCCACCCAGGCAAGGGTTTCGAGGATCACGGATCGACCGTACGTCGGTCTATCGCCGTGGTCGACCAATCTGGCGACAGCTGTGGATAACCTCAGTCGAGCGCCGGAAGCGCCGCGGCCATTGCCTCGACCGGCGCCGGCAGGCCCGTCATCAATTCAACCTGCCGAACCGCCTGCCAGAGCAGCATGTCGCGGCCGCTCGCGACGCGGGCGCTCGGCCACGCTGCCGCCAACGGCGTGGGCCACGGGTGGTAGGCGGCATCGAGCAGCACCCCGGTTGCCTCGGCCGCACAGGCGGCCCACGGGCCGGCCGCATCGCCGGGGAGCGTGCTGATGACGACATCGGCCTGAAGGACACCTGGCGAGCCTTCGAACGGTGCTGGCCGCGCGGTCAGCCCAAGTTGCCCGGCCAGCCGAACGAGGTCTGCCGCCGCCTCCGGTCGTCGGGCGACGACGGTCACGTCGCGGACCGAGAGTTCGGCAAGTGCGGCTACGGCACTGCGGGCAGTGGCCCCGGCACCGAGGACCGTCGCGGTTCTGGGCCGGGTCAGGCCCGCGAACGCGAGGCTGCGCACGATCCCGAAGATGTCGGTGTTGACACCACGCCACCCTCCATCGCTTGGTAGAACGGTGTTCACCGACGTGATGATCGCCGCGGTCTCATCGACCGAATCGAGCAACGCAATGACGGCAGACTTCAGCGGCATCGTGAGCGAGAGCCCGGCCCATGAGCCATCGAGTTCCGCGATGAACGCGGGCAGTTCCCATTCGTCTACCTCGTAGGACTCGTAGCTCCAGTCGAGCTTGAGTGCCGCATACGCCGCGCGGTGGAGCGCTGGCGACAGGCTGTGGGCGATCGGGGATCCGAGGACGCCGGCATGCCTCACCCCGCGTCAGCCCTTCTTCTGCGCGGCCAGGTAGTCCTGGAACTCGCGCTTGTACTCCAAGAACTTGTCGTAGCTCTTCGTGAACTTCGTCTCCTTGGTGTCGGGGTTCACCGACACGAAATACAGCCACTTGCCCCGTGCCGGAGACAGTGCCGCTTCGATCGCTGCCTCACCGGGAGAGTTGATCGGCGTCGGAGGCAGGCCCTTGTTCTCGTAGGTGTTGTAGGGCGAACTCGTCTTGAGCTGGTCTGCGCTCAGGGCAATCTCAGTGACGTCGAGGGCGTAGGCGACGGTCGAATCGAGTTGGAGCGGCATACCGGCGTCGAGCCGGTTGTAAATGACTCGTGCGACCTTCGAGAAGTCGTTGGGGACACCTTCCGCCTGCAGGAGCGACGCGACGATGAGTACGTCGTACGGCGACACTCCCAGCTCATCGGCCCGATCCTCGAGCGCGATGTCGGCACTCGCCTGCTTGAACCGGCTCACCATCGCCCGGAGGAGTGCCGAGGCGTCCTCGTCGCCGGCCAAGTCGTAGGTCGCGGGAAACAGCAAGCCCTCGGGACGGTTGCCCGCCCACTCTGGCAGGCCGAGGTCTCGTGGCGCCTCGAGTGCAGCGACAAAATCCTTCTTGGGCAGGCTCGATGCATCGGCGGCGGCCTTCACAGTCTGCCCAATCCGGAGGCCCTCCGGGAGGACGAGGCGGCTGGCCGCGCGTGACACCGGGTCGAGCATGAGGTCGAGGGCGGCTTGGCCGCTCATCTGCAGTTGCAGCGTGTACCGGCCAGGGCCAAGCGTCGACGCGCGGTCATTGCCGGATACCGCTGCGATGAACGCGTCGGCGCTCTTCACGACGTCGGCCTTCTCGAGGGTGCGCGCAATGGCCGTGAGCGAATCGCCGCGGGTCACCGTGACCTGAACCTGCCCGGAGCCGGCTCCTGCGTAGTCGTCGACGTCCATTGCGGAGCTCACGGCCCGATAGGCAGCGAACGCCCCGACGGCGACAAGGACGAGGACAACGACGACCACGACCCTGCGCAGGCCGCTGCCACGATGCCGCGACGGCGGCAGCGAGTCTGCGGACATGAAGCTGTCGAGTTGGCTCACTTCGACTCCCTGGCTCGCTCGGCATCAAGATCTGATTGGAGGAGGACGACCGCGGATGCGCTGTCGATGACCGCCCTCGATGTGCGGGTCGAACGCCCCGCGGCGTGAAGACCTCGTTGTGCCTGCACGGTCGTGAGACGCTCGTCGACCATTCGCACCGGCACGGTCACGCTGGTGCACAACGCATCAACCCACGCTCTGGCGAGACCGGCGGCCTTGCCCTCGGTTCCGTCCATCGACAGAGGTAGCCCGACCACGATCTCGATCGCCTCGTATTCGTGAACGAGTCCGAGCACCTGCGCGAAGGCCCCCTCGCCGGCCTTCACTGCCTCAAGCGGAACCGCCATCAGCCCGCTCGGGTCGCTGCGCGCGATGCCGATCCGAACACTCCCGACGTCGCAGGCAAGGCGGACGCCCCGGCGCACTCGGTCAGGCCCCGAACCGCTCGGCGATCATGGACTCAACTGCCGCTAGCGCTGCTGCGATCCCGTCGATGCGAGTGCCGCCACCCTGGGCAAGGTCATCCTTGCCCCCGCCCTTGCCGTCAACGAGGGGCAACGCCGTCTTCAGGAGCAGGCTCGCGGTGAGCCCCCGTGCGATTGCGGTCTCGTTCGCCGTGGCGATGATCGATGCCTTGCCCTCCGATACGGCCGTTCCGATGAGCACCACTGGCAACTCGGGACGATTACGGCCCTTCGCCTTCATCGCCATCTCACGAAGGTCTCCGCCGGTGGTGCCGGCAGGCGCCTCGAACGCCCACACCCTGATCGGACCGATGTCTTTACCCTCGCCGATGATGCCGTCCATGCTCGCGATGAGCTGGGCGCTCTTGACCTTGGCCAGGTCGCGCTCGGCATCCTTGAGCGACGCAATCGTCCGCTCAATGCGATCGACCAGTTGATCTGCAGGGGCCTTCACCATCTCGCTCAGGCGATTGACGAGCACGTGCTCACGGGCTAGGAACTGGTAGGCATCAGTGCCGACCAGTGCTTCGACTCGGCGAACGCCGGCTCCAATCGAACCCTCGGACAGGAAGGTCACGACTCCGAGTTGGCCCGACCGCTGAGCGTGGGTGCCGCCGCAAAGCTCATGGGCCCAGTCTCCGACGGAGATGACCCTGACCTTGTCGCCGTACTTCTCGCCGAACAGTGCCATCGCACCCATCGCACGGGCATCCGCCTGGCTCATGAGGTTGGCGGAGACCGAAAGATCCTCGAGGAGCACCTCGTTGACGCGTGCTTCAACCTCCTGGAGCACGCTGTGCGGGACTGCACCCGGGCTCGGGAAGTCGAATCGCAGCCGGCCCGGTGCGTTCTCGGAACCCATCTGGGTTGCCGTATCGCCGAGGCGCTCACGGAAGGCTCGGTGGATGAGGTGCGTGGCGGTGTGGGCCCGCGAGATCGCCCGACGCCGCTGCACGTCGACCTCGGCGACGACGCTCGACCCCTGGGTAATCTCACCGACCGTGACCTCGCCCCGGTGGACGAACAGTCCAGGGACCGGGGACTGGACGTCAAACACGTCGATGACGCCACCCTGCGCCGTGACAAGACGCCCATGATCGCCGAGCTGGCCGCCGGATTCCGCGTAGAACGGAGACCGGTTCAAGATCACCTCGACGTGCTCCCCCACGACCGCGACCGGCACTGTGTCGCCGTCGCGCACGAGGCCGATGACCGTGGCCTCCGAGACTGATTCGCGGTAGCCGACGAATTCAGTCGTCCCGCCGACGTCGAGGATCTCACGGTAGGCGGTTGTCGCGATGACGCCGACCTTGCGTTCACGCGAGTCTGCCTTCGCACGCTCGCGTTGCTGGCCCATGAGGCGCCGGAAGCCCTCCTCGTCGACCTTGAGGCCCTGCTCGGCCGCCATCTCGAGGGTGAGGTCGAACGGGAATCCGTACGTATCGTGCAGGGCGAAGGCCTGCTCACTGGGGAGCGTGGTGCCACCCGCCTTGCGCACCGACTGCACGGCCGTGTCGAAAATGGTCGTGCCGGTGCGCAGAGTCTGGAGGAAGGTGGCCTCCTCGGCCTCTGCGATCTGGCGCACGCGGCTAGCCTCGTCGTTCAGTTCGGGGTACTGCGGGGCCATGGCCAGGACGGTGGCATCGACAAGCTCGCGCATCGTCGGGTCGCCGGCCCCGAGCAGGCGCATCATCCGAATCGTGCGGCGCATAATGCGACGTAGTACATAGCCGCGGCCCTCATTGCCCGGCAGCACGCCGTCGCCGATAAGGAACACGCACGTGCGCGCATGGTCAGCCACGATGCGCAGGGCGACATCGTCCTTCTCGCTACGGCCGTAGACCGCTCCGGAGAGCTCGGCTGCCCGATCGAGGATGCCCCGGGTCGTGTCGATCTCGTAGATATTGTCGACCCCCTGAAGCAGGGCCGCCATGCGCTCGAGGCCCATGCCGGTGTCGATGTTCTTGGCCGGGAGGTCGCCGAGGATCGGGTAGTCCTCCTTCGCCGGACCTGCACCGCGGGCGAACTGCATGAACACGAGGTTCCAGACCTCGAGATATCGGTCCTCGTCGACAACCGGCCCGCCGTCGAGCCCGAACTCGGCTCCGCGGTCGTAGTAGATCTCCGAG
>WLND01000131.1 GCA_009726075.1 Actinomycetota bacterium | reverse complement strand
GTTCCAGGTCTGTGGGGTGCGCCGGCGACCATCGACCTCGCCGGAGCAGAGATCGAATTGGTGTCGCAGGTTGCCCGCGAGTACCGGTTGAGTCGCGCGGTCGAGAAATACGTGCAGGATTTTGAACGTGCCGAGGGCAAGCCCCTGGACTTCATCCTCATGGACTGCCCGCCATCCCTGGGGCTGCTCACGTTGAACGGCCTGGTGGCCGCCCGTGAGTTGCTGCTGCCGATCCAATGCGAGTACTACGCCCTCGAGGGCCTGTCGCAACTGCTCCGCACAGTCGACATGGTGCAAACACACCTGAACCCAGAACTCGAGGTCAGTGCGATCCTGCTCACCATGTACGACGGTCGCACGCGGCTTGCCTCTCAGGTCGTTGATGAAGTGCGCACGCATTTCGGTACCAGGGTGCTCCAGACCGTTATCCCCCGTGCCGTGCGCGTCTCTGAGGCGCCATCGTTCGCGCAGACGATCATGACCTACGACGCGTCGTCACCGGGTGCGCTCACCTACCGGGAGGCAGCCGAGGAGTTCGCGGCCATCGTTCCCAAGGGCGCGAACTCGCCCTCGTAGGGATCGGCGCTAGCGCCGCGGCCCGAAGGGTGTGGGGCCGCCGCCCGTACTTCAGCCACACTGGCCTCCGCAGTGCACCGAGCCATCAAGGTTCTCCGATCCAAGAAGACCCACCGATCCACGGTGACGAGTAGACAAGGACTGTCATGGCGAGGGCGAATATCCCCCAGCGAGGCCTCGGCAAGGGGCTCGGCGCGCTCATCCCGATGGAAGCCAACCCCGGCGCACCGCGCTCGACCAGTGGCGCGGCATCGCCCGTGGAGCCGTCAGTGATGGGGGTGGTCTACGCCGAACTGCCCATCGGGTCGATCGCGCCCAATCCCCGTCAGCCACGCGTGGTCTTCGATGAGGACGCCCTCGCGGAGTTGGTGTTCTCGATCAAGGAGATCGGCCTGCTGCAGCCGGTCGTGGTTCGACGGGCGCCGGGCGGCTACGAGCTCGTCGCCGGCGAACGGCGCCTGCGTGCCAGCAAGGAGGCGGGGCTCACTGAGATCCCCGCGATCATTCGTGACACCGAAGACGATGACCTCCTGCGCGACGCCCTGCTCGAGAACCTGCACCGCGCGAATCTCAACGCACTGGAGGAGGCGGCAGCCTACGAGCAGTTGCTCGCCGACTTCGGCTGCACGCAGGACGAGTTGGCTCGGCGCATCGGCCGATCGCGACCTCAAGTATCGAACACGCTCCGGCTGCTGAAACTGCCCCCGAATGTCCAGCGCCGCGTGGCAGCGGGCGTGCTCAGTGCAGGGCACGCACGCGCACTGCTGTCCCTGGAGTCTCCGGAGGCCATGGAGGCGCTTGCACAGCGCATCGTCGCTGAGGGCCTCAGTGTTCGTTCCGTTGAGGAGATCATCCTGCTCGGGGAGGCGGGGGGCCGGAAGCGGGAGATCAAGGAGCGCACACCCAAGACGAGGTCGTCAACAGTGGCCGACCTCATCGATGATTGCCTCGGACGTCTCAACGACGCGCTCGACACGAGGGTGCAGGTCGAGGGCCTCCCGCGACCCAACTCACGCGGTCGGATCATCATCGACGTCGCTGACGCCGATGATCTTCGAAGGATCGTTGACCTGATTGACCGCGCCTGAGCGTGGATGCGGCGACCGCGGGTACCGGTGCCGAGGCCGACTGACTACAGGCCCGAGCGGCCGATCGCCGTGCGAACCAGGGTTGCGGTGACGTCACCGAGCGTGAGGCCCGCCGCGGCCAGCGCCTGCGGAAACAACGAGGTCTCGGTCATCCCGGGTGCTGCGTTCGCCTCGAGGAACCAGGGCACCCCTTCGGCATCGACAATGAGGTCGCATCGCGACCAGTCGCGCAGTGCCAGCACCGCGTGCGCCTGAAGGGCAACGGCCGCGCACGCGTCAAGGACGGGGCCCGGGAGGCGGGCCGGTATGAAGAACTCAGTCGTGCCAGCCGTGTAGCGGGCGCTGTAGTCGTAAAGATCACCCGGCGGCACAATCTCTACCGCTGGCAACACTCGAGGCTCACCGTGGCTCTCGTAGACGCACACGGCCACTTCAACACCGTCGACCCACGCTTCCATCATCGCGACATCGCTGTAGGCGAATGCGCCGACCATGGCGGAGGGGAATTCATGTGCCTCGCGAACAAGGGAGGCCCCGAGTGCCGAGCCGCCGCGGGTGGGCTTCACGACGAGGGGGAGTCCGATTTCGTTGACGACGGCGTCGAGTACCTCGGTGGCACCGAGTTCGCGAAAGGTCGAGTGGGGCAGGGAGATCGAGCGGGGTGATGAGACCCCTGCCTGCTGGAGCAAGGTCTTGGCCACCGGCTTGTCGTACGCCAGGCGTGCCGAGCTCGCACTTGACCCGACGAACGGGATACGGAGGGCCTGTAGCACATCGCGAAGCGCGCCATCCTCGCCAGCAGCCCCGTGGAGCATGGGCACCACGCAGTTGGGGGCCTGCTGCCGGAGGCGCCGGATGAGCGTCGCGTCAACGTCGCTCTCGGTGACCTCGGCCATCATGTCGCTGTTGCGCAGGGCTTCGGAGACCCGTCGCCCCGACCGCAGGGACACATCACGCTCGGGTGAGAGGCCACCGGCCAGGACGACAATCTGCATGGGATCCCTACTTCAGGTGCGGTGCTGGAAAGGAAGAGCCCGGCGCCTCGTGCAGGCCAGTGCCGGTGCCGAACGTGTTCGTGAGCACGAGTTCGCCCTCGACCACCCCGGCGAGGCGGCGCACGCCCTCACGGATGCGGTCGGGTTCGGGGTAGCAGTACGAGAGCCTCAGGTTCTGGCGTCCCTGCCCATCGACGTAGAACCCGGTGCCCGGTACGTAGGCGACGAGCGCCGCGATCGCCCTCGGGAGCATCGCGGTGGCATCGAGGCCGTCCGGGAGGGTGACCCACGAGTAGAAGCCACCGGTCGGGACCGTCCACGAGGTGCCCGCCGGCATCATGGAACCGAGCGACTCGAGCAACGCATCGCGGCGCTCGCGGTACAGCTCCCGAAAGACCTTGATCTGCTCAAGCCACGGTTGAGTCTCGAGATAGGCCGAGACAGTCAGCTGGGAGTAGTTCGACGGGCAGAGCACGGCAGATTCGGCCGCGAGCACGAGTTTCTCGCGTACGCCGTGGGGGGCAACGGCCCAGCCGACCCGCAGCCCGGAGGCGATGGTCTTGGAGAACGACCCGAGGTAGATGACCCCGTCCGGGTCATCGGCACGAATCGCACGCGGTATGTGGCCGTCGAAGCTGAGAAGCCCGTAAGGGTCGTCTTCGAGGACGAGAATGCCTGCGCTCTGGGCGATCGCGAGAATCTGCTGACGACGCTCGTGGCCCTGGGTGACGCCGGCCGGGTTATGAAACGACGGAATCGTGTAGATCATCTTCACGGTTCGGCCGGAGCGCCTTGACCTCGCGATGGCCTCGCTGAGTGCCTCGGGCACGAGCCCCTGCTCGTCCATCGCGACGTGTTCGATATCGCACTGATAGGCCCGGAAGACACCGAGGGCGCCAACGTAACTGGGCGCTTCGACGAGCACGACGTCGCCGGGATCGCAGAACACCCTGGTGACGAGGTCAAGGGCCATCTGAGACCCGGTGGTGACCACGATGTCATCGGGGTGCGCTGTCACTCCGACGGGAGCCATCACGTCGAGAATCTGCTCGCGCAGCACGACGTCGCCCTGACCGGAGCCGTATTGAAGGGCCTGAGCCCCTCGACTCGCAATGAGTCGCTGGACGAGCTCGGCCATGATGTCGAGGTTCAATGCCTGCACGAACGGCATGCCGCCCGCCAGGGACACCACCTCGGGCCGCGATGCAACGGCGAACAGTGCCCGGATTTCGGACGCTGTCATGCCGTTCGCCCTAGCAGCGTAGGAATCAACCCATGGATCTAGACGCGAGCCGCTCACAGCGCCCTACCATAGAGCGGTGATGAAGCGAGCGCTGATGTGGGCGGTACTCCTGCTCGGTGTGGGGGTTGCGAGCGGCTTTGTCGTTCGACTGCTGTGGCCCCGCCCGGTACGCGATTCGTTCGTTACTGGGCCGGTGCGCAAAAACGGATGATCGCGCTTGCGATGCCCTCCGCGATCGAGTCCTGCATCGCAATGGTCGACAGAAGCTCGGCATCGTTCATGTTCGCGAGGTTGCCCACCTCCAATCGCACCGCTGCCATCCGAGTCATGCGGAGAAGATCCCAGGTGCGCGGGTGGGTGCGGCAGTCGAGCAGGCCCGTGCGGGCGCAGACCTCGTCCTGAATCATGCTCGCCAGCAACTCCCCGCTCGCGGAGTGGGCTCCACCGGTTGGCTCGCCGAAATAGAAACAGGCAACACCCGTGGGCAGCGGACTCGAAGCCTCGTCACAATGAATCGATACCAGGAGATCGGCGGCCGTGCGGTTCGCGAACGCCGCCCGATCTGCCTCGTCGTGCAGGCTCCCTCGAGACCCGGCCCTGGTGAGAAGCACCTGAGTACCGAGGGCTGCGAGGCGGCCCTCGACCCGCGTCGCGATGGCCTCGCAGACAGGGGACCCACCATCGAGCCCAGGGTCGATGACGACAACCTTGTCGCTGACCCCGGTGCGCAGGGCCGACATCGTGATTCGGTCGCGCAGGGACGACGCATTGCCCCCGCTGATGGTGCGCACCAGCCGGTCGAACGCCCGGTAGGTGTCCGGCCCGCAGGTGCCGTCGACAACGACACCCACACTGCCCTGGAAGTCTCGCAGCGAGGCATCGGTGCGTGGACCGAACATGCCATCGGGACGCCCGGCATCGAACCCGAGTTGATTGAGTCGCCGCTGCAGCGCCGCGACGTCGTCGCCGGTCACCAGATGCCCGGGCACGTAGGTGAGCACTCGATCGCCGAGCTGCCAGCGCGCCTCTTCAAGCCGACGATAGGTGTCGGGCCCGACCATGCCATCGACCGTGAGGCCGCGCTCCTGCTGAAAGGTTCGCACTCCGGCAGCTACCGTCTCGTCGAAGGAGCCTGCCCCCTGCTCGTCGAGGAGGCCAAGGTGTGCCAGCCTCGCGCGAACCTCGGAAACGGCCGCTCCCTCGGCGCCGAGGCCGAGCAGCATTGGGTTAGAGATACGGGGCCAGATCGGCGAGCAGGGCCGCCTTCGGCTTGGCCCCGATGATCGACTTGACGACCTCTCCACCAGAGAACACGTTGAGGGTCGGAATGGACGTGATGCCGTACGACGCCGCAGTCTGGGGGTTCTCGTCGACGTTGAGCTTCATGATGACGATGCCATCGTTTGCGGCGGCGATCTCCTCAAGGATCGGCGCCACCATCTTGCACGGTCCGCACCACTCCGCCCAGAAATCCACAACGACCGGCTTGGTACTGAGCAGCACGTCGTCGGCGAAACTTGCGTCGGTGACAATCTTCGTTGCGCCCATGGCGGGACTCCTGTTGGTCGGGCGAGGTCGTTGGTCGGTCGGGTCGTTCGTGGGACGGGTAAAGGCTACTCGGAAGCAGCGAGGTAACGCTCAGCATCCAGCGCAGCCGAGCAGCCGGAACCGGCGGCCGTGAT
>WLND01000130.1 GCA_009726075.1 Actinomycetota bacterium | reverse complement strand
GGTGGGGCGGGTCGGGCTCGAACCGACGACGACCAGATTATGAGTCCGGGGCTCTAACCAGCTGAGCTACCGCCCCTGCGGTGCGAACAGACTACCCGCTCCGTCCCATGCAGGTGGAGCGGCAATCGCACCCGCTCCCGCACTCGCCTGTCTCCCCACGCCGGATAGGTTCACGGTTATGGCGGCACGCGGTTGAGACTCACCATCCGGGTGAAGCCCGGCGCCTCGCGCTCGGCCGTCGGCGGCAGTTACGGCGAGCCGCCTGCGCTCGTGGTCTCAGTCCACGCGCAGCCGGTCGACGGCAAGGCGAATGAGGCCGTCGTGGCCGCGCTCGCGGAGGCCTTGCGGGTCAAGTCCCGTCACATCACGGTCGCGAGCGGCCATACGTCCCGCACGAAGCTGGTGGTCATCGACGCCCCCGATGTCGATGACGCCGAGCTCGGTGCGCGCATCGCCGCCCTGCTGGCACCGCCCGGTCAGAGCCCGGTCGGGTAGGTTTCCGGCGGCTCCCCCATGTCCCACAGGGGCGTGCGCTCGAGCGGTGTGAGGGCCGAGGTGTGATCGACGTGGATCACCACGTCGAATTGGCTCGCGAGGTCTGCGTGGAACCAGTGGCTCGTGCGCTCGGTCTCGGGTCGGTAGATCACGCCGATGGCCCGCTCGAGGAGGTTGTCCGGGACGGGGCTTGCCTGCCGGCCGATCAGTGGCAGCCAGAAGGCCTCGATGCCGAGTTCGTGGAATGCATGCTCGTAGCTGTTGGGCAGGGCTGGTCGCACCCGCTTCCGCTCGGCCGGCCCGCCCCATTCGCTCGCCGCGGTGACGCGTCCGTGGTCGGTGGTGAATCCGATGAGGAGGTTGTCGCCTGAGAAACGCTGTCGCACGATCTGGCCGAGGTTGAGCTCTCCGCCGCGGCCCATGTCGGTGCTGCGCGCATCGCCGAGGTGGGAGTTGTGAGCCCACACCACGACCTTGGTCCGGCCGTTCTCGGCATCAAGATGGTCGATGAGCGACTGCAGTGTCTCGGCCATGTGAGTGTCGCGCAGATTCCACGACGAGATGCGGCCGCGGTACATCTCGCGGTAGTAGCGCTCGGCGTTCAAGACCAGCCGGGCGTTCTGCTCGGCGTAGAAGTAGTCATCACGTTCAACATGGCCATCCTGCGACAGGATCGCCGCCTGGCGCTCGCGTAGGTCGATCAGCTCGCCGACGACCTCGTCCTCGCACGGTGCGGCGACATTCAGGCTGACCGCGTGTCCGTAGTGCTGGCCCTCGCCAGCGAAGAGGTCGAAGCACGCATAGCGATCCCGGGCGGCCTGCGCGCCCGCTTCGTCCACGCGTTCCAGATAGCCGACCACGGCGTCCATCGACGCCCGAAGACTGTAGAGATCGAGGCCGTAGAAGCCTGCGTGGAGGCGATCCGACACCTGCCCTGCGTTGAATCGCCTGAGCCATTCGACGAAGTTGACCACATCGGTATTGCGCCACATCCACGACGGAAACCGCTTGAAGTCGCCGAGGGCAGCGTTCGCGTCCGGGTCCAGGGATCGACCGCGCACGTACCGGTTCACGCGGTAGGCATCGGGCCAATCCGCCTCCACGACAACGGCCGCGAAGCCCTTCTCCTCGATGAGTCGCTCGGTGATGCGAGCCCGCTCCCGGTAGAAGTCGTGGGTCCCGTGCGAGGCCTCCCCGATGAGGACGAAACGTCGATCTCCGACCAGTTCGAGGAGGCCGTCGTAGTCGTCGTGCCGGCCCTTGATCGAATGCAGGCCGGTGATCTGCCGGGTGGGCGACGTCCAGGTATGGGTCGACATGCGGGTCTCCTCGCTCGCGTCGGTCGAGTCGGTCGCGTTCAGTGTGCGCGGGCGATCACGGGCCCGTCCGGGGGCAAAGGTCCCTTGTCCCAATCCCTGTTCGGACGAACGATGGATGGACGTCGACCGATGAATGGGGGCCACGTGTTCCGTGACAGAAGAGACGCAGGGCAGCAACTGGCTCGGGCCCTGCAGCCCCTTGCCGGGCTCAACCCGCTCGTACTGGCCCTGCCGCGGGGCGGGGTGCCGGTTGCGGACGAGGTTGCCCGATCCCTGCACGCCCCGCTCGACGTCCTCATCGTCCGCAAGCTCGGCTCACCGGCCAATCCGGAGTACGGCTTCGGCGCTGTCGGCGAGGGTGGCGTCGTCATCACGAATGACGTTGCGCAGCAGCAGGTGGGGGTCAATGACGTGACGCTGCAGCGCTTGGTCTCGAAGGCTCGCGCTGAGATAGACCATCGCATTGGCCTCTATCGCGAGAGCCATCCAATGACGGACGTTGCCGGGCGGACCGTGATCGTCGTCGATGATGGTCTGGCCACGGGGTCTACCGCCACTGCGGCGATCACGGTCCTGCGCCGGCTCCGCGCTGGGCACATCGTGCTCGCCGTGCCGACCGGCTCCCGTGAAGCGGTCGCGAGCCTGCGCGACCTAGCCGACGAGGTTGTGTGCCTGGAGACGCCAGAGTGGTTTCGATCCGTCGGCTCGCAATACGACGACTTCGACCAGACGAGCGATTCCGAGGTCGTCGAGATCCTGCACTCGCACGCAGCGACGGGCGTCGATCGCGAGGTGGTGATCCCGATCGGGCGCGGGGTCAGCCTTGCCGGGCACCTCACCGTGCCGCCCGAACCAATCGGCATCGTGGTCTTCGCGCATGGCAGTGGCAGCAGTCGGCTCAGCCCCAGAAACACCGCGGTCGCCCGCCTGCTGCAGGAGTCTGGGCAGGGCACCCTGCTGTTCGATCTCCTCACCGAGGACGAGGCGGCGAATCGCGCGAACGTGTTCGACATCCTCCTGCTCTCCGGGCGGCTTTCCGCCGCAACCGCGTGGCTTCGCTCGTTGCCCGGCATCGACAGCCTGCCCCTCGGCTACTTCGGCGCAAGTACCGGCGCCGCTGCAGCCCTGGTTGCGGCCTCGAAGGATCCGACCATCGCAGCGGTGGTGTCTCGCGGTGGGCGCCCGGATCTCGCTGGCGAAGCCCTTCCGTCGGTGCAGGCCCCGACCCTGCTCATCGTCGGCGGACGAGATCTCGAGGTGCTCACGCTGAATCGGCAGGCACAGGCTCGCATGCGATGCCCCACCAGTCTTGAGGTCGTTCCTGGCGCAACGCACCTCTTCGAGGAGGAGGGCACCCTGCAGGCCGCCGCACGGCTGGCGCGGACCTGGTTCACCGAGTACGCGTCGGCGCTGAGAGCATCGCGGCAAACAGCTGGCTGAGGCTGCTCTGTGGAAGGATCAGCAGATCCGACCCACACTTCTGGAGCCCGCCATGCGCCCGACCCGCCTCCTCGCCGCCGCGATCACCGCCCTCGTCCTGGGCACCGGCGCCATCGCCGCCCCGGCTCATGCCGCGTCGTCCGTCACGAACCTCACCTTCACCACGAACATGGCGAGCGTGGAGACGAATCTCGAGTCGCTCCCCGGCGGGCACACCTACGGCTGGAACCACTTCACCGGCACGACCATGTGGGGCAATCAGGCCGCAGACGTCGTCTTCCTCGGCGACGTCAACTACGTGAACGGGTCTGGCCCCTTCGGGGGCTACGTCACGGTGACGCGCGCAGATGGGACGAAGCTCGCATTCACCACAAAAGGCAATGCCCTTGCCGAGAATAAGGCGACCGATGGGATCGCGGCACGGTTCACTGCGGCGCTTCAGGTCATCGGCGGGACGAATGATTTTGCGCGAGCCACCGGCATCGGCACGATGACCGGGACCCGGGCCTCCGCGCTCGGAAGCCCGGCCAGGTTCACCTTCCGATTGTCGATTCGGAAGTAGCTGCACGGGATTCCTTTCGCTGGCGATGCAGGATCAGCGGCATTTCGCTGTTACCGTAGGGAGTGCGTACAGGTATACCCGGCTAACCCCGCGCGGCACGATGCGGCCGCTGCACGTTGACGATTTGTATTGGCTCACCACAATCGTCACCAATCAACGTGCAGAGGGGTTCCACCGTGAGCGAGTTGACCTCTGCGTCACTCAGCCACTTCCTACGCTTCCTGAGCGCGGCTCCCGATGGCAAGGCCGTTGCGGAGGCCATCGTTGATGGGCCACTCGTACCCCTCGGCGGTCACGCCACCACGATCTTCACCTCGAATGGCAATGGCGATCTCGTGCTCGACGGCGACCACGGGGTCTCGCCTGAACTCATCGAGCGATTCCACACCTTCTCGATCAACAGCCCGTTCTCGATGTGCCAGGCGTTCCGGCAAGCCTCGGTGGTCGACAGCACCGATGCCGAGGCCGATGTCTGGTTCGGCGACTACGACCGAGAACTGCTCACAGGATCGCTCAAGGCACCCGATGGCGAGCACCTGCGCCTGACCTCGGTGCCCATCGTGTCCAAGGGTCGGTGCATCGGTGTCTGGAACGTGCACTCGCCAGCGGGGCAGGTCTTCGACCGTGAGCAGCAGGTGCACCTCGACGCAGTCTCGGCCGCGATCGGCATGTGGCTCACCATTCGTGACGCTGACCGACGCCTGTCGTCGTCGCCCCGACGTGAGCGCCTGAGCCCCCACGCGCGCATCACCGACCGTCAACTCGAGGTGCTGCAGATGCTCGCCCAGGGCAAGACGAACCTGCAGATCAGCCGCCGGCTCGGGTTCTCCGACTCAACGGTGAAGAAGGACGTCCAGCAGATCATGGCGTTCCTCAATGTGCACGATCGCGAGTCGGCCGTCGCCAAGGGCCGTGAGCTCGGGCTCGTCGAGCCCTAGACGCGGCCGTCGGCCCCCGATGCGACGGGCGGCACAGGCGCCATTACGAGGGTCCTGACGACGCCGGCACCATCGAGCCCAGGATCCACTCGATCGCCTCAGCCGCCGTCCACCCCTGCGGGTGGTCGGCCAACATGCGGCGTGGCGCTTGCAGGTCTGACCCGAGCGTCACGATGGGCAACTCGACGTAGCCATCCGGGCGCTGCTGCCCGAGGCCAACGGCCGCCGCGAGCCCGTTGCAGAGGCACTTGCGCCCTACGGCATCGTCCGCCTCGCCGCCCTTGCGCACGAACATGTGCTCCGGCTCGCCAGCGCAGCGATACCCGATTGATCGTGTGCCTGCGGCAGGCGATTCCTCGTCGCTGCCAGGGCGAGCAGCGGAGCCCGGCGTGGCGGTCGCCTTGATGTACGGCGTGCGCAGGAACCCCAGGTCGCACAGCCGTTCGCGAGCCTGGTAGTTCGTGTCGTCCGACATCGTTCCGTCCACCTCGACCACCTTGAACGGAAAGCCCGTCGGCGAGGCAACCGGATCGGTGTGCACGACCAGGCTGTCGGTGCGGATGCCCTCGCGGAGCTGATCGCGCACGTCAGGGTCGAGGCCGGAATCGGAACTGAGTGCGAAGACCGTGCCGACCTGGATGCCATGGGCTCCCCCGCCGACTGCAGCAGCGAGCGTCTCTGGAGTGCCCGAGCCTCCGGCGATCCAGTAGGGCAGGCCGGCCATGGCGATCTTCGCCAGGTCTGGCTCGTCGCGGGGTCCGAACACGAGGTCGCCCTGATCGTCGATGACTCGTTGCCGCGGTGGCGCGTTGTGGCCGCCCGCATTGGGCGCCT
>WLND01000013.1 GCA_009726075.1 Actinomycetota bacterium | reverse complement strand
GGCAGCTCGAGAAGGACACCGAGGTCACCGACGGGTCGAAGTTCGAGACGTTTGCCGACATCGATCGACTGCTCGGCCTTGACCTTGCGCGAGAGGTGGGCCGGGCGCCGGTCGTGTCAACGGTTTCAGCAGCGGTTCAGGACCTCCTCGACCGGCGGGCCGCAGCGCGGGCCGGCAAGGACTGGGCCGGAAGCGATGCCCTGCGCGACGAGCTCGCCGCCCTCGGGGTCACGGTGCTCGACACGGCACAGGGCCAGCAGATTCAGCCCTAGCTACCGGCTGGGCGACGGGCTCGGCTTCGGTTTCCTCGTCGGCTCGGCAGGGGTGGACGTTCCGGGGATCGGCGCGGACTCCGCGGCGGGCGCCTTCGCCGTGGGCGATTTGGTCGGGCTCGGCTTCGCAGTGCTCGGCTTCGCTGTGCTCGGCTTCGCACTGGCGCTGGCCGACGCAGTGGCGCCAGGCCGGCTGCTGCCGGTGGCCTCGCCGGGCTTGGGCTTCTTGCCGCAGACGACCTCCGGGGCCGGCTTGTAGTTCGTCGTGATCGTCTGGCGTTTGACTTCCTTCGCGCCCTTGTAGAACACCCGGTCGACGTCGATCGTGAAGCCGTCCATGCCCCCCTGACCCAGGCAGGACTCGCCCGTGTCGTAGATCGTCGAGTACGGTCGGACGTCGCGCTTGGGTCCGAACTCCGCCTTGATGTCGCTGTATATGCGGGTTCCCCAGAAGGTGACGGACATCGACGTGTTCGTCATCCTGGTGGTGATGAACACCCCCGTCGGGTTGTCGTTCTTGAACTTCATGTCGAACAGGCCCCACGCCACCGTCGCCTCGAGGCCCGGCTTGTAGCGCGAAATGTAGATCGAGTGGGCCTGGGTGAACACCCGCTCCATGCCCGCGTAGAAGGCGCCCGTCCAGACCGTTGTGGTCGCAGTCGAGACCCCTCCGCCGAGATCCTCGGCGAACACCCCGCCAGGCCCGACGACGAAGCCGACCGTGTAGCCGTTCTTCTCCGTCCGCTCCTTCATGGCGTCGTTCATCGAGAAGGTCTGGCCCGGTAGGAGCAGGGTGCCGTTCACGTTGCGGGCTGCCTGGCCGATGTTCTGCACGCGGTAGGGCGCGAACGGAAAGTTCTGGGTGAAGGTCGAGAGCTGCTCGGTTATCCCGAGGGCACGCGCCTGCTCGGTCGTGACCTCGGGCTCGCGCACGCCCAGGGTCAGGGCCACGGTGCGGTCAGGGGGCTGCTTGTCGATGACGGACAGGACTCCGGCTGCCAGCTCGTCGTTGGCGACCCCCTGCCCGATGACCGATGGCACGACGACCGGCTTGCCATTCTTGATGACGAAGGTGGCGTCACGGCCCGGGCGCTCGGCCTTTGCCAGCTTGCCCGCCATGGACTTGTGCAGCACGGCTCCGTCGAGTTGCGGTTCGAGGGTCCCGTCGACCGTCGTGAAGCTCAGAGCCCGGCCGATGGCCGCTGGCCGAATGCGAGCCCGGCCCGCCTCCGTGGTGACGAAGACCGGGCTCGCGACGGCCGCCTTCGCGCGCTCGAAGGACTGACGCGCCGAGTCGGAGGACACCACCGGCAGAACCTTCGCGATCGTCGCGGTGATGGCTCCGCGCGGCTGGAGCAGGGCCCCGACGATGGCCGCCCGGGTGGCGTCCTGGTCCAGGCCACGCCCGGCCTTGCCCGCGGTCAACTTCGCGTTCTTCCCCTTGACCGTAATGACCGGCTCGGTCGCGGGGCGATCGACGGCGACGGCCATCCCCTCGACCTGGCTCGCCAGTGCCCCCTCATCGACCACGAGCACTGGATCGACCTGCCGCTGGCCGAACAGGTCGGACATCAGCGCGACGGGATTCAGGGTGCGGCCCGACGCCGCTGCAACCGTGGCCGCCGCATCGAAGCGGAGGCCCGCGTCCTTCGGCTTCACCACGAAGTCCTTGCTGCCGGCGGTCACCTTGATCGGCTTGCGCGCAGCCTTGCCCAAGGTGGCCTCCAGCTTTGCCTCGGCCTCGGCCTGAGTCAGGCCGCCGATGGCCACGCCCTCGACAACAGTGCCGGGCCGGACTCCGTCGCCCGCCGCAAGGACTACTGCCAGATAGACCGCGACGAGGACCGCCATGAGCCCCGCGGCCGCCACGAGGATGCGGCGACGCTGGACCACGGTGGGGTCTCCTGAACCTCGGGGGGCGGTGGCGGCTGGCTCAGCGGTCACGGGCCGAAACGTCAATGACCGTCAAGCGATGACTCCTCGATGGTATGCGACGGGCGCTCAAAGACCGGGAAGGTCGCGGCCGCCGCGCCCAGGATCACACCACCAAGAAGGTACGTCATCTGGCGGCCGCCACCCGAGATTGCGAGATCCCCCGACGGCGACTCGGCCGCCATGGCAATCGTGCTGAGCACCCAGCCGAGGAACACCAGCCACCCGCCGAGCCTCGTCCGAACCGCCCACGCAGCGCCCCGGATGCTCGCGATGAGCACGACGATGACAACGATCGCCCCCCACGGGATGGCCGTCAGCCCCCACGGGAACTCAACGACCTCGCGGTCGGCCTGCACGAATGCGCCGAGCAGCCCGATAACCGCGCCCAGCACGAGAAGGCCCGCCATCCGTGCGATTGCCACCAGCCTCGTCACTCGGCGATGCCGGCGAACAGGTCTGACTCTCGCTCCCCTGCCGGAGCGCCGAGGGTTCCGCTGGCCAGCCGGTAGTACTCGGTGCCGAATGCCTCCGCGCCGACGTTGTCGGCCAGGGCGAAGAACCCGCCATCGACGCTCACCTGCGTGCCATGCTCGCGAAGGGCAGCCATCTTCGCCTGGAGGAACGCGCTGCCGTCGATGGCCGTCGTGACCAGATCGTCGTCGCAGGCGAACGGGATGTCATCCGGATCCATCGACGCGAAATCACCGGTGTCGCCCTGCGCACGCATCGCCTCGATGCCTGCGCGGATGATGCTGCGCGGGAAGGCCGTCCAATAGACCTTGGTCGGGGCCCAGGGCTCACCGAGTTCTCGGCGGAAGGTCTGGCTCTGCGCGAGCGCGAGCGCGTAGTGGGTGACGCGGTGCGCCTGGATGTGGTCGGGGTGCCCGTAGCCGCCGAAATCGTCGTAGGTCACGACCACCTGGGGACGGACCTCCCTGATGATCGACACCAGGGGCAGCGCTGCCTCGAGGGCGTCGGTTCGCCAGAAGCACTCGGGATTCTCATTGCTCGGCGTGCCGATCATCCCTGAGTCTCGGAACCGACCCGGCCCGCCGAGCAGTCTCCAGTCGGTGACTCCGAGGGCGGCCATCGCCGCTGCCAGCTCAGTCTGCCGGTGGGCGCCAAGGGCGTCCTGCTTGTCTGCGGCGAGATGGGCGAACTCGTCCAGGAGGATCTCGCCCTCCTCCCCCAGGGTGCACGTCACGAGGGTGACCTCGGCACCCTCGGACACGTAGCGGGCCATGGTCGCCCCGGTCCCGATGGTTTCGTCGTCAGGATGGGCGTGCACGAAGAGAAGTCGTCTGGTCACCCTCCGACGCTACCCTGTGGACGCTCATGCGGCACGATGCTGTCCGTGTCCGACATTGACAGCTACCCCAGGCAGAAGGCCCGAACCCGAGGTTTTCAGCTCGGCCGACCGAGGGCCTTCGCGGTCTCGGGCAGCCGAGTGCTCTTCATCCGCAGCTCCGGGGGCAACGACCCCGTCGGGAGCCTGTGGGTGCTCGACCTGGGCCAGACGCCCCCCACCGAACGGCGCATCGTCGATGCCGCGACCCTGCTCGCCGGCGGCGACCTGCCGGCGGAGGAGCGGGCGCGGCGTGAGCGCATGCGCGAGGTCACGTCGGGCATCACGGCATTCAGCCTGGACGAGCAGGGGTCACGCGCGGCATTCGTGGTTTCCGGGGTTCCGTATTTCATCGACGTGGCCAGCGGCACGATCAGCGAGCTCCCCGCTCCCGGCCCGGTGATTGATCCCCGGATGAGCCCGGACGGCACCCACGTGGCCTTCGTCAGCGGCAATGGGCTGCACGCCGTTCTCATCGGCTCCGCTCAGTCGTTCCCCCTGTGCCTCCCCGATCATGCGGACGAGTCCTGGGGGCTCGCCGACTTCATCGCCGCCGAGGAACTCGACCGGGTGCGAGGGCACTGGTGGTTCGACGGCGGCCTGCTCGTCGAGCGGTTCGACAACAGCGGTGTCGACATCCGCTGGATCGCCGATCCGGCCCAGCCCGAGATCGAGCCAACCGCCCACCGCTACCCATCGGCCGGCACGGCCAACGCCGTCGTCGAGCTTTGGCTCGTTGGCCTGGACGGCGTCCGCACGCCAATCGCCTGGGATACGTCCGAATTCCCCTACCTGGCCTCGGTCCACGACGGCGTCATCGAACTCCTCTCCCGCGATCAGCGCACTGCCCAGATCTCCCGGGTCGACACCGCGACTGGATCCCTGATGCCGCTCGCGACCCGGGTGGACGATGCCTGGCACGACGTCATGCCGGGTGTTCCGCTCGTGCGCGACAACGTCCTCATCGAAATCGTCAATGACACTGCGAGCGATACCTTCCGCCTGGCCCTCGACGGGGTCGCCGTCAGCCCGGTCGCGCTGCAGGTCCGGGCGCTGCTGCACGCCGACGCCGCGTCGTTGACGTTCCTGGCCTCCCCCGAGCCCGACCGCCAGGCGGTCTACCGGCTCGACCGCGCCACCTCGCAGGTTTCCGCCCTCACCGATCCGGCCGGGTGGGCAGGTGCCGTCGTCGGGGAGGCTGCGCGCATCGAGGCGGTGGCCGACGCCGACGCCTGCTCCACGACCTTCACCGCCGTGGCCGGCGACCTGCGCCTCGCCATCGAATCATTCGCCGAGGTGCCGCTCGTCGACGTCCGCCCGGCCTACTCGCGAGCCGGCGCATCGGCCTTGCCCGCGTGCATTCTGTGGCCGAGCGGGCACGTGGCCGGCTCGGGATCGCTGCCGGTCATCATGTCGCCCTACGGCGGCCCGCACGCCCAGCGCGTCGTGCGATCTGCGAGCGCCTACGCCACCGATCAGTGGATCGCCGACCAGGGATTTGCCGTGGTCATCATCGACGGACGCGGCACCCCGGGGCGCGGGCCGGCGTGGGAGCGCGCGGTCCACGGCGACCTGGCCGAGCCGATTCTCGCCGATCAGGTCGAGGGGCTGCAGGCCCTCGGCGCCCTGCACCCCGATTTGGATCTTGGCCGCGTCGGCATTCGGGGCTGGTCCTTCGGCGGGTACCTCGCGGCTCTGGCGGTGCTCGATCGTCCAGACGCGTTCCACGCCGCCGTGGCGGGCGCGCCGGTGACCGACTGGGCCCTGTACGACACGGCCTACTCCGAGCGCTATCTGGGCCTCCCCGACGGCAGCGATGCCTACGAGCTCACGTCGCTGCTCCCTCGGGCGCCCCGGCTCACCCGGCCGCTGGTGCTCATTCACGGGCTCGCCGATGACAATGTGCTGGCCGCGCACACGCTGCTGCTGTCGAGCGCCCTGCTCGCGGCGGGCCGCGCGCATTCGGTGATCCCGCTCAGCGGAGTGACGCATATGACGCCGCAGGAGATCGTCGCCGAAAACCTGCTGCGACTGGAGATCGACTTCTTCCGCTCAAACCTGCCAACGGCAGCGGCAGCAACGTCCACCCCAAACCCCCCGGTCGTTTCGTCCACTATCCGGCTCAACTGACCAGGGAAACGGACTTTTCGCCCTCGCCCTCGCTATCGTCCCGGGCCTCTCCCTTCCCCCTCCCCGGTCATTTCATCCACTATCCGGCGCAAACGACCGGTTATTTCAACCACTATCCGGCGCAAACGACCTGGGGTCGGGAGTCGTCGGGGCGGTTTTGGGGGTGGTTACGGTGTTCGGTGCACGCCGATGTTCACGAGGTCGTAGCCGTTGCCGAGGGCTCCGTTGGTCGTCACGTTGGTGAGGACGGACGGACGATGCAGCAACGCCTTGGCGTAGGCAAGCGGAATATACGTCGCACTATCAAGGACGAGCCGGTCAATCATGCGTCCGATGTTCTCCTGCACCGCAGGCTCCGGCGAGGTGATCTCCGTCGAACCGAGCAGGATGTCGACCGCCGGGATTCGGGTCTGGGCCACGTTGGTGCTGAGCCCGAGGCCGACGAGGTCGCCGTTCACCAGCGGATTCCAGAACCCCCAGACCCCCGAGAGGGCCGGCGACTGCACGAGCAGCGCAACGTCGGCGCCCACAACCTGCATCGCAGTCGGGGAGGCCGTGAGCGCCAAGTAGTCGACCGGGGCCACGGGCTTGGCATTGACGATGATCCCCACCCGGGCCAGTGCCCCGGATATGACGTCGACGATGAGCGCGTTCGTCGTGGTGTCGGCGAAGACTAGATTGAGAGCGAAGCCCGACGCCGCGCCGCAACGCGCAAGCGAATCCCGAGCCGCGTCGACGTCGCCCGACCCATCGCCCACCGCGAACGGCTGATACGACCAGTCGAAGGAGGCGATCGTCGGCGGCGACAGCGAGGTCGCCGGCTCCGCGGCCAGTTCGGACGGCTCCACGTCAGCCGCCATCACGCGCGCAACCGCCAGGCGGTCCACCGCCGAGTAGACGGCCTTGCGGCACTCAACCTGGCGCAGCTGAGGGGCCGCATTAGCGGGCACCGCAAGCATGACTGTGCGACCGGTTCCGGGGTTATCGGAGCGCTCCGCGAAGGCCGGTTCGGCCATCACCCTGTCGGCGACGGCGGCGTCCATGCGTCCTTGGATTGCGAGGTCGGCGGCACCCGTGGCCACCGACTTCGAGACCTCGGCGTCGCTGGCCAGCACGGTGAACTCGACCCGATCCACCCGGGGCCGGCGCACGTCGTCGGTGGCCGGATCCCACTGGCTGTTGCGCTCGAAGACGGTGGTGCTCCCGCGTGACGCGATACGGAATGGACCGCTCGCCATGAATGCTCCGGATTCGGGGAGGGGGGCGGATGCAGGCAGGGCCAATAGCGCGTCGAAGTCCGTGCGCGCCTCGCGCAGGCGCACCGAGACCGCATCGTCCGGACCTAGCGCAATGTCGACGATGGAGATATCGCGTCGGAGGAAATCGAGCCTCTCGATCCCCTGCACGACCTCCTGCACCGTGATCGGCGCACCGTCCTCCCAACGAACGTCGGGCTTCAGCCGATACGTCCATTCGGTTCTGTCCTCATTCGGGACGCCCCCGCCGAGCGCAAGGTCTGGGACGACGACGGAGCCCCGCCGCCCAGTGTCGGCACCGTACGTCATGAGCTGCCGCGTCACGAGCCGTTGCATGTTGATGCACCACGGCGTCCAAGCGTCGGCGGGCATCCAGTCGGCGCATTCCCTGGTCGACACCAGGCGCAAGGTGCCCCCGTCGGGGCCCCCCGGCGACACCACGTGGTCAAGGGCGCGGTCGAAACCGGGGACCTCGGTACCTGCCGGCGTTGGCTCAGTCGCCGACGACGTCCCGCATGCTGACAAAGCCCCAACGAGGACGAACGCAGGGAGAACCCGGAAAAGACGACGCTGCATACGGGACAGTGTGCCTGCTCGCTACTGGGGAACCGGCGTGTCGGGTCCCTCGACGTAGTCGACACCGGCCGCCCTGGCCAGGCTGCCCGATTCGGCAATGTCCGAGATCACCTCGCTGGGCGGCCTGATGTAGGGCACCGGCTGCGGCGTCAGGCCGCTGTCGGGTCCTTCGATAACCGCCCCCGGGATGACCTCGAGCATCGGGAAGTGGCAGGCGACGGTGTGACCCGCCGAGAACTCACGCAGTTCCGGGATTTCGACCGTGCAACGCTCCTCGGCCCGAAAGCACCTCGTGTGGAACACGCAGCCACTCGGCGGATTGATCGGGCTCGGCAGGTCGCCCCTGAGCCGAATCTGCTCGCGACTGGCCTGGGCGCGGGGGTCAGGTAGGGGCACCGCAGAGAGGAGGGCGTGGGTATACGGATGCAGCGGCCTGGAGTAGAGCTCCTCACGGGACGCGAGCTCGACGATGTGCCCGAGATACATCACGGCAACGCGATGCGCGATCTGGCGGACAACCGCGAGATCATGCGCAACGAACAGGTACGACACGCCGAAGTCGTCCTGAAGGTCCTTAAGCAGGTTCATGATCTGCGCCTGGATCGACACGTCGAGGGCCGAGACCGGCTCGTCGCAGACGATGATCTTCGGTCGCAGGGCAACGGCGCGCGCGATGCCAATGCGCTGCCGCTGGCCGCCTGAGAACTCGCTCGGGTACCGGTTGTAGTGCTCGGGGTTCAGGCCAACACGTTCCATGAGGTCCTGCACGGCGGCCCGCACTCCCCCAGCGGGATTCAGCGACTGCACGTCGAACGGCGCTCCGATGATCGTGCCGACCGTGTGACGGGGATTGAGTGCGTTGTACGGATCCTGGAAGATCATCTGAGCCTTGCGCCTCAGGGGCACGAGCTGCTTTGCGGACATTCGGGTGATGTCGTCGCCATCAAGCTCGATCCTGCCGCTCGTCGGGGCGATGAGCCGCAGGACGGTGCGGCCGGTCGTCGACTTACCGCAGCCGCTCTCGCCGACAAGGCCGAGAGTCTCGCCGGGGGCAACCGACAGGGTCACGCCGTCGACCGCCTTCACCTGCCCGATCGTCTTCGACAAGAGGCCCCGCGAACGGACCGGGAAGTACGTGCGCAGGTCGGTGACGCGAAGGACCTGATCGTCGTTCGACGAGGCGTCGGTCATACTCCGCCCCCTGCCAGCGCCGCCAGCACGTCAGATGCAACCTGATCGCGCTGGCCGGAGTCGAGATGGCACCGAACCCGATGCCCGCGGCCGATATCGAGAAGCTCTGGACGCACCGTCTGGCAGGCGTGACCGGCAACTCGATCGAAATACGCGCACCGCGGCTGGAAGACGCACCCGGGCGGCAGCGAAATGGGCGACGGCGGATTGCCCGGGATGGGATCGAGCCGCTCGGCACGCACCTGATCAAGGCGCGGCACCGACGCGAGCAGGCCCAGCGTGTACGGCATTTGTGGATGGTAGAAGATCTCATCGACGGACCCTGACTCGACGATGCGGCCCCCGTACATGACCGCCACGTTGTCGGCGATGTCTGCGACGATCCCAAGGTCGTGGGTAATCATGACGACGGCGGTGTCGTACTCCTGCTGAAGGGTGCCGATCAATTCAAGGATCTGCGCCTGGACGGTGACATCAAGAGCGGTCGTCGGTTCATCCGCAATGAGGAGTGACGGGGAGTTGATGAGCGCCATGGCGATCATGACCCGCTGCCGCATGCCGCCCGACAACTGGTGCGGATAGTTGTCGATGCGCGTCTTCGGGTCGGGAATCCCGACCCGGTTGAGCATGTCGAGGGCCTGCTCGCGGGCCGCA
The DNA here is from genome assembly GCA_009726075.1 of Actinomycetota bacterium. GTDB lineage: Bacteria > Actinomycetota > Actinomycetes > S36-B12 > S36-B12 > WLND01. The sequence goes on along the minus strand of WLND01000013.1, from coordinate 3,221 downwards.
TGCTTGCTCACCTTCTGGTGCACGAGAACAGCTTCGGAAAGCTGCGCCCCGATCCGGTAGAACGGATGCAGGCTCGACATCGGGTCCTGGAAGATCATCGCCATCGAGCTCCCTCGCTCGTGCCGCACCTCGTCGTCGCTCATCGCGACGATATCGCGGCCCGCGAGCCAGGCGTGGCCGGTGACAACGCTCAGCCGCCGGTCAAGGAGGCCCATGATTGCCTGGGCGGTAACGCTCTTGCCTGATCCGGATTCACCGACGATCGCGAGGGTCTTGCCTCGCTCCACCGAGAAGGACACTCCATCGACAGCCTGCACGCGGCCATCCTCGGTCGGGAACGTGACCGAAAGGCCGTCGACGGACAGGAACGGCTGTGCTGCAGTGGTCATGACAGCCTCACTCTCGGGTCGATCACCGCGTAGAGGAGATCGACGATGAGATTGGCGACGATGATGAACGTAGCCGCGACAAGCGTGATGCCGACGATGACCGGAAGGTCCGCGTCGTTCACGGAGTTCACCGCGAGGCTGCCGATGCCCGGAAGGCTGAAGATGCTCTCGAGAATGATGGCCCCGCCGAGGAGCCCGGCGAGATCCAGCCCTGCCGCGGTCACGATGGGAGTGAGGCCAGCGCGCAGCGCATGCTTGCGGATGACGACGCGCTCCGGCAAGCCCTTCGCCCGGGCGGTGCGGATGTAGTCATCGCCAAGAACCTCGAGCATCTGGTTGCGGGTGAGGCGCATGTAGAAGGCCGCATAGAGGGTCGCGAGGATGATCCACGGCAGGATCATGGTCTGCAGGAACTGCAGCGGGTTCTCGAATGGCGAGACATATGACGGGAACGGCAGCAACTGAAACCGGATGATGATGAAGAAGATCGCGACGAGGCCGATGAAGAACGACGGCAGCGAGTAGCCGACGAGCGCCACCCCCATGACCGTGCGATCCTGCCAACGTCCACGGCGAAGTGCGGCGTAGATCCCGAGCGATATGCCGGCGACCAGCCAGAGGACAAACGCCCCGAAGGCCAGCCAGATGGTTGCTGGCAGGCGCTCCTTGATGAGGACAAACACCTCTTCGCCACGCTTGAATGAGTACCCGAGGCAGGGCGCGCTGCACTGAACGGGATCTGGGGAGTTCGCCGCGTAGGTGCGTCCGAAGAACAGGCCCTTGAGGAACTCCCAATACTGGGCGAACACTGGAATATCCAGACCGAGGCGATGCCGATTGGCCTCAATGATCTCCGGGGTGCACGACTTCCCGCAGGTGAGCCGCGCGGGATCGGCGGGCAGGAGGCTGAAGAGGATGAAGACGACAAGGGAGAGCAGGGCCAGGAGCAGGATCATGCTGAGGACGCGCCGGACAACGTAGGCACTCATCGCACTCCTCACTCCCCTTCAGTTCATCCCCGTCGTTCATCGACGCTCACGTCGCTTCGCGCGACGAGAGCCTGCTGTGGGGCAGATGGCGAGCCACCTGCCCCACAGCGTGGTGCTCTACTTGCTGGCGTACATGTCCCCGTACGGCCATGAGCCATACGCCGGCCACAGGTAGACCGGTCCGACGTTCGTGCCGGTCATGCGCTGGGTACGACCGAAACGGGTCGGGACCGCGGCCACCTCGGCCATGGCCTTCGTGTTCAGGTCCTGCCACATCTTGGCCTGCGTGGCACGGTCTGCCTCAATCTTCGCCGCATCAGACGCCGCGGTGTACTCCGCGTTGTCGTACTCCGAAAGGTTGAAGCCACCCGCTGGCGTGAACAGTTCCGGGATGATCGTCGAGGCGTTGGGCCAGTCCGGTCCCCATCCTGCGTTGATGATCTCGTGGGCCTTCTCCGGGTCGAAGACGACACCGTAGTACTGCCCCGGCTCGATCGGGTTCGGGGTGACCGTGAAGCCGGCCTTGCCCAGCGAAGCCACCACGATTGCCGCGGCCTTGTCATTCACCGGGGACTGCGGGTAGTCGAACGTAAGGCTCGGTGCCGCTTCGCCGGACTCCGCGATCAGCTTCTTCGCGTACTCTGCGTCACCCGTGTCCGGGATCTTCTGCCCGAGGAGGGTGTCCCACATGCCGGTCGGCGCGTAGTCGATGCCCATGTTCGGCTTGATGACGCCGTCTGCGTAGTCGCCTGAGAAGTCGCCACCCGCGTTCTTGCGAAGCGCCTCACGATCGAGGGCCGCCGCAATTGCCTGGCGGATCTTCACGTTCGGGACCTTCTTGGTGTTGATGGCAAAGTAGCGCACGTACGGGTCGAGCTCGCTGATGGCACGGCCGGCGTACTCGGGCTGCGCTTGGCTCGGGTCCTTGAAGACGACCGCGAGCTGCTCCGGCTGGACCGTGAGATCCAGTGCTGTCTTGTCGTTGCCCGAGCTCGCCATGACGCGCTGGTCGATGACCTTCACGTCGAGGCCGTAGTCGACCTCCCAGGTATCCGGGTAGGCCTTGCGGTAGGTGTCGCTCGCCGCACTCCACTTCGGGTTGCGGACCATGATCATCTTGCCGCCCTTGCCGTTCTGATTCGACTGAATCATGTACGGCCCGGACGAGACCGGCGCATCGCCGTACTTCTCGCCGGTGTCCGCGGCCTTGGGCACAGGCGCGAAGGCGGTGAGGGTGGTCGTGTAGTTGAAGTCGGGGACGGGACGCTTCAGGTTGAACGTGATCGTCTTGTTGTCCGCCGAGCAGGTCACGGCCTTGTCGAAGAGTTCCTGGCCGGTGCCGACGTACGGGCCCTTGTAGGCCGATGCGCCGTCAGCATCGTCGGGGATGTCGAGCATGGAGATCGCGTACGTCGGGCCGCCGGTGATGACATCGGTCGCGAACGTGCGGGAAACGCCGTAGGCGACATCTGCGCACGTGATAGGCGTGCCGTCCTGGAACGTCGCCCCGTCGACGAGCGTGAACGCCCAGGTCTTGCCCCCGTTGGTCGCGGTTCCGGTGTCGGTGGCCAGATCCGGAACGATCGACGTACCCTCAGCCGCATCGGGCGAGAACTTGTACGCGGTCAGCGTCCGGTAAATCGTGCCGCTGAAGAACGCCAGGTCCTCGCCGGTGTAGATGCGCTGCGGATCGATCTGGTCGAACTGCTCGGCGTTCGTGAGGTAGTAGAGGGTTCCGCCCGCCTGGGGCTCTCCACTTCCGCTCCCACTGCTACTGCTGCTGCTCGATGAGCCGCCGCATGCCGCGAGCGTCAGTGCAGCGACTGCACCGAGCACGGCGATG
>WLND01000129.1 GCA_009726075.1 Actinomycetota bacterium | reverse complement strand
GTACGCGGCGGCCTCTGTGGTCGAGGCCAGCTTGGCGGAACTGGAACTCAGGTTGACGATGGAGCCGCCCGCGGTCATCGCCGATCCGATGCGGGCCGTTAGGTCCCAGACCGCATGGACATTGACTCGGTAGACGGCTTCGAGATCCTCGATGGTGACGTCGAGGATCGGCTTCAGCACGATGATGCCGGCAGCATTGACCAGGCAGCGGCTTCCTTGCGCAGCCTGTACGGCCTTGTCACGGTCCCCGACCGAGGCGAGATCGGCCTTCAGCGGCGTCATACCCTCTGCCGCCGCCCGATCAAGGCCCACCTCGTCCCGGTCGATCGCGGTGACGGAGAATCCCTCGCGCACGAGGCGACGACCAGTGGCCAGTCCGATTCCGCTTCCCGCCCCGGTCACAACGGCCTTTGGAGAATTGTCGGAAGTCATGTCAGCCAACCTTTCCACGGAAGAGGGGCATACCTTCGACGCCGACTGGGACCCTCCACAGTCGGCCGCCCATAGGGGCCTGATCGGTCACGGCGGTCACGTCGCCGAAGTCGGTGATCACCAGCGAGTTACCAACGAAGATGCAATTGAGGGGGACGCCACCAGTCTCCAGGAAGTCGATCGCCGTCCCGTCGGGCGCGACGATGTCGATTCCGCCACCCATGAACGCTGTGATCCACAGGCTGCCATCCGCAGCGATCTTGAGTCCGTCGGGAACGTGGTTTTCAGGCATGACATGGATCAGCTGGGAGACGCCATCGGGCTTGCGTCGGTAGACGCCGCGGTCGTAGGACTCGACCCACACGATTGATCCATCGGGCTCGGCCACGATCCCGTTCGGGTATGCATTCGGGATCTCCTCGAGCAGTTCCCCAGTTCCGTCAGGATTCAACACGAAGAGTCGACCCGTCGAGCGATCGTCGGGGTAGTAGTCGCCGGGATCGGTGAAGTACAGACGGCCGTCAGGCCCGAACGTCAGGTCGTTTGGAGCCTGCAGCAGCACACCGTCGACCTCTTCGACGAGGGTCTCCACCCGTCCATCCGGCCAAGCCTTCTGGATGGACGGCGTCGACATCACTTCTGCCTTCCAGGCTCCGACGGTGCCCCCATTCTGCGTGATGTAGATGGCACCATCCGAGCCCAGCATGCAGGCATTCGGGCCTCCACCACACAGGGCATAGTCATGGATACCGCGATCGGGCGACCAAGCGACGATCTTGCTCGTGTACGTCTCCACCATCACGATGCGTCCATCCGGAAGGACGTCGGGACCTTCTGGATGGCCCAGGCCGCTGGCGAGAGTTTCGATATCAAACTGCATGACTACTCCTTCAGATCTGGGCCGACTGGGGCCGTTGGAACAGTTCGATGGGGTAGCCGTCCGGATCAAGCAGGTAGACCGACCGAGCTCCTGCATTTGGGCCGGCAGTGATGTCAACGGGGCCAACTGATCGGCTGCGGTAGCCCATCCCATAAACGCGCTCACACAGCGCGTCGATGCCCTCGACGTACAGGCACAGATGTCCGGCTCCTGGATCGCACGGCCGCGATGCAGCTGGCATTTGCTCCAGCCCGCGGTACTCGAGCAGTTCGACGAAGCCACCACCAGGGATGGTGAGGTAGACGGCGCGTATCGATGAAAGCGGAAGATCCAGTACTGTCCGCAGGTAGTCCGCGTCCAGGACCCGATCGAAGGCGATCTCCAGTCCTAGTCCGCCCTCATAGAACGTGATGCTCGAGTCCATGTCGCTCACGGTGATGCCGCCGTGGAAGAAGCCGGTGACGGAAGGCACAAGACTCCCTGGGTCGCTGAAATGGGAACGTTTCCAGTATACTTCCCCAAAGACCCTCGGTTGTCAACGATGCAGGAGTCGTGCGTAGATGAGGATCGCAGCCATTCCCGGTGAGGGAATCGGTGCCGAGGTGCTGCCGGCGGCGCCTGCCGTGATCGATGCCGCCGTTCAAGTCGACGGTGACTCTCCCGTGTCGTGGACGTGGTTCGACTGGGGATGCGATCGCTTCCACGATGAGGGGTCGATGATGCCGGCGGATGGCCTGCAGACACTGTCCGAGTTCGATGCGATCTTCCTCGGCGCGGTGGGACTCCCGGATGTCCCCGACGACGAGTCCCTGTGGGAGCTCCTCATACCAATACGACGAGCATTCGACCAGTACGTCAACCTGCGACCGATCAGGCTGTTCGACGGTGTGAGCCCGCGGGTCACCGTGCCCGAAGGCCGATATATTGATCTGCTGATCGTCCGAGAGAACACCGAGGGCGAATACTCTGAGTCGGGCGGACGTTTCATGAGGGGGACTGAGCGCGAGTTCGCCGTGCAGAATGACATCTTCACGCGGATCGGCATCGAGCGGATCGCTCGTTACGCATGCGAGAGCGCTGCGGCGCGACGCGGCGCGACGCGGCCACCTGACTTCGGCGACCAAGTCGAACGGCATCATCCACACCATGCGCTTCTGGGACGAGGTGGTGGCCGAGGTAGCAGCCGATTACCCGTCGCTGATAGTCGACAAGCGACTCATCGACGCGCTTGCGGCGGAGTTGGTGCTGCGTCCCTTTGACTTCGACGTAATCGTGGCATCCAACCTCTACGGGGACATCTTTTCCGATCTAGCCGCGGCAATCGTTGGGAGCGCCGGGATCGCAGCATCGGCCAACCTCAACCCGGAGCGGCAGTTCCCGTCGATGTTCGAGCCCGTCCATGGCTCAGCGCCGGACATCGCCGGACTCGGGTCGCTAACCCCATAGCGGCCGTCTGGTCTTGCGCACTAATGCTTGAACACCTGGGACGCGGACACGCGGCGGCACGCGTGATGCGTGCCATCGAGCGCACATTGACCGATCCGCGAACCAGGACCAGAGACCTCGGAGGCACGACCTCTACGCAGGGTGTTGTAGACGCACTCCTCGTCCAGATCGCGATCGAGACGGTCTCTACGCGAGGGTGACGGGAAGCGCTGATGGTTTGCGAACGGCAAGCAAGGTTCCGTACGTCGGTTGACCTGCAGAGTGAAGTGGGTAGCGCCCTTTCGCCAAGGTTGCGAGGGCGATGCGTGTCTCCAGCCGCGCCAGGGGGGCGCCGAGGCAGAAGTGAATGCCGTGGCCGAAGCCGACGTTGCCGGCGTCCGGCCGGTGTGGGTCGAATCGGTCTGGGCGCTGGAAGCGGCGGGGGTCACGTCCCGCAGCCCCGATCATGAACAGCACCGGATCGCCTGCCTCGATGTCGACTCCAGAGATTGTGAGCGGAGTGACGGCAATTCGCGACTGGCGGTGGACGGAGGTGTCGAATCGCAGCACCTCCTCGACCACCGCTGGGGCAAGCTCAGGGTCTGCCGCAAGCGACTGCCGCGGACCATCGTCGGCGAGCAACGCGAGAACGCCGTTTCCGATGAGTCCTTCGGTCGTCTCGAAGCCGGCGAAGAAGAGCAGGATCACCATGGCGGTGATCTCGTCAGGGGAAAGCGAGTCCCCATCGACCCCGGTCCGCGCGATGGCCGTCAGCAGATCGTCCTGTGGCTCGGCGCGTCGGGCGTCGACCAGACTCCGGATGTACGCGTCGGCCTCCTCAACGGCCACCCGCGCCTGATCAGCATGGTCATCGGTCATCACCGCGGAGGACAGCAACGCGACAACGGCATCGGACCAGCGACGCACGTCGGTGAGGCGCTCCTCGGGGATCCCGAGCAACCGGCAGATGACAAGCGCGGGAAGAGGAAAGGTCAAGGCGGCAACGAGATCGAAAGCTCCGTCACGTGGAAACCTCCCGACTAGGGTGTCTACGAGCTCCTGCACCTGGTGCTCCAGGTCCGCCACACGGCGTGCCGTGAACGCCCGAGAGACAATTTTTCGCAAGCGAGTGTGAGACGGCTGATCCCGAAAGGCCATCATGCGTGCCATGCAATCGAGCGCCCGGGCATCTCTCTCACGTGCCTCGGGGCTCAGCGCACTGGCCAGGGCCGGAATGCGTCGTCCTGACGACAGCCGGACATCGCTGAGCCCGGCGACAACGTCATCGAAGCCGCACACGAGCCAGGCCCGCGCCTTATCGCTCCACGCAACAGGGGCGTCGTCCAGGAGTCGGCCGTACAGGCGGTAGGGGTTGACACAGAATTCCGGGGTGAGGAACTCCTCATCCAGCCAGGGTGGCTGAGGGGAGCGCCCGTCAAATGGCCCGGACACGTCAGACTCGGACGAATTCGGCGCCGAGGTGGAGCGCGATCGATTCAATGCGATCTGCGACGAGCTCATTCGTAGCGGCGGAGTGATGGACGACGCCTGCCTGTGCCCACCGGGCCCAGGCGCTGCCCACCGGCCCGGAGGAGAAGCGGAAGCCCGCATTCGGTACGCCCGTGTTAGGGGACTGCCGACCCGTGAACTCACCCTCGGCGACAACGAAACGAGGGTTCGGGGCGAACACGAAGCCGACCAGCGACGCCGGGCCGGCAGGGATGCTGAATAGTGGGCATGGCGCGGTGATCGGATCCTGTTCGTACCAGACGTTAGGGACGATTGTGATGTCCGCGTCACCGCAAAGGCGCCGGTCATACTCTCCCGAGTTGGCAAGTATCGCCTCGTCGCGATCATGGTCCAGCGCCTCGACCTCGTGGTACAGGGTGGGCAGGCCGAGCGCCTGGACGGCAAGCATCGCGATTGCGGTCAACAGGTCACCCGTGCAGGTGAAGGGATGGCCCTCGGACGTCAGCCGACCCAACGCAAGGCAGGGTGCGATGCCGAACTCCGGATCAGGTCGAAGGGATGCGACGTGGCAGTTCAGAGCCCCCGCCACGCACTCGAATTCCACAAGGGCAGTCCGCAGCGCCACCTCTGCAGCGGCAGCGCGCCGCAGCCCGACTGGATCCACGTCCGCCGATACTGTCGACGATCCCGCGATGTCGGCCAGGGTCTCGGAGACAGCGCCATCGTCGGCCGCACGAGTGCGCTCGGCGAACTGCTCCGCCGGCAGATCGATGATGGTCGGCCCGAAGCCGTCCCATCCCGTCGAGGGCGGGACAACGGTCGTGTATCCCGGCATCGCCTCACCGATCCTCAGGAGCCGGGCTCGCCTGACCCGTCCGGCAGCCGTCGCCGCGCTGACAGCGGATCCGATCTGGCCGGGATTCTGCAACGTTGAGGCGACGACCTCGAAGGCACGCCCCTGTCGGGCCAGGGCGCTCGCGATCATGGGGGCGCCGACGGTCGAACCGGCCGTGGTGATGTCGGTGTGGCTGAAGTCCGGCGCCATCCCCTGGGTGCGGCTCACGGCCCACACGACGACCGGGATCCCCGGAAGAAGATCGAGCACGGCCATTCCCGTGGCGGAAGGGACGGCCATTGATGAGACAACCACTACGGCGTCGGCGTTGGCGCATCCTTGGATGGCATTCCGGCCATCCTCAGGTCCCTCGACGAGACTGGACCTGAGGACGGTGGCGTGCTGGCTCAACTCCGCTGTGGCCAGGGCGAGTAGGTCCTCGCGGTCGGCACGAAGATCCCAGGCAACCGCTGTGGCCCAGAAGTCCCAGAAGGGATGGACGACCACGATCGATCCAGGCACGGCACCTCCACTGGAAACATTCCCAGAAACCATTGCAGAGCAAACATAGCATG
>WLND01000128.1 GCA_009726075.1 Actinomycetota bacterium | reverse complement strand
TCGTCGGGAGCAAGGGCCTCATCGTCGGCACGCTGATCCCCGCAGCGATGCTCGTCGTCATGGCGCTGATCTACCTGGCCGACGGGGGTCACTCTGAGCTCGCCACGGGGTCCGGCACGAACTGGCTGCCCGCGTTCACCGGCATCGCGAGCATCGTCCTGATCGTCAGCAACTTCCTGGCCTATGCCGGCATGGAGATGAACGCCGTGCACGTGACCGACATGGTGAACCCGAAGAAGGGCTTCCCGAAGGCCATCGGACTCGCCTCGATCCTCATCCTCCTTGTCTTCATCCCGCCGACCCTCGCGATCGCCGTCGGCGTCCCGGCCAAGAACGTCGACCTCACGACCGGTGTCATGCAGGCCTTCGACGTCTTCTTCCAGCGGGTCGGCATCCCGTGGGGCACGAGCATCATGGCGCTGCTCATCGTGATCGGCATCCTCGCCAGCGTCGTCACCTGGATCCCTGGCCCGAGTCGGGGACTCCTGCTCGTCGCCAAGGACGGGTACCTGCCCACCACGCTGCAGAAGACAAACGACGCGGGCGTGCAGATCAACATCCTGATCGTCCAGGGCATCATCGTCTCGGTTCTCGCACTGCTCTTCGCGGTCGTGCCGAATGTGAGCTCGGCGTTCTGGATTCTCTCCGCGATGGCCGTGCAGCTCTACCTGATCATGTACATGATCATGTTCCTCGCCGCCATGAAACTGAGGCGCACGCAGCCGGACGTCGTTCGCGGGTTCCGCACCCCGGCCATGAAGGTTGTCGGCTCCGTCGGCCTTGCGGCGAGCGCACTCGCGTTCCTCATCGGGTTCGCTCAGCCCACCGGGTCGAATATCAACAACTTCGTGTACGTCGGGTTCCTGCTCCTGGGCATCCTCGTCCTCGGTTGCGGCCCGTTCATCTTCTACGCCCTGCGCAAGCCATCGTGGATCGCGTTGCCCGAGGCAAGCCCCTCGGACGATGCAGAGCCCACCGACTCGGCCGCCGCGTCGTCCAACTAAGGGGAGATCATGCCTACATCGAACTCAGCACGGCGCGGCGGTCGACTCGGAGTTGCCAGTGCCTGTGCATCAGGGCTTGCCCTGGCCATCCTCGTCACCGGCTGCGGGCCCACCACGCCGGAGGAGGCATCCAGCGACGCGGCCATCGCCTCGGCCCAAGCACTGCAAGGCACGCTCGAGGCCCTTCAGGCAACCGGGGTCAACGTGCCTGTTCCTGCGATCGAGACCCTGACGGTGCTCTACGGGCAGGACGGCGGCATCGCGTGCATCAACGCGGAGTCGGCCTTCATCACCGGGTTCAACGCCGGTCACTTCGGGTCGGCAAGCGGACGTCGCCCCGGGATGCTCGATCCGGCGGCGGTCGCCTACGACGTGGCAGTGCTGTCGACCTACTGCCCGCAGACGCTCGAGAATTACAAGGCGACCGTCGAGGGCTGGGCGACCGGGGGCACGCTGCCTGGCTCGTAGGCGAGCAAGAACGTCGCGGTAGGGAATCGCCGTCGTCGTGGCGGGTGCGGTGCAGCATCGATCTCGGGGTTGCACCGCATGCGCGTTCCCGGGGCTCGTCACGGCGAGGCAATCTGCCGCGCGTTCGTAAACACCCGGTCCAGCATCGGCTCGGTGAGTCTCCCGGTAAACGTGTTCTGCTGGCTCGGGTGGTAGCAGCCAAGCAGGACAAGGCTCCCCGAGCCGTTCCTTTCGAGGACGACCTGCGCGCCGTGGCCGAAGCGGGGACGTGGCTTCGGCAGCGACCAACCGCACCTGGCCAGCGTCGACAGCGCTGCAGCCCAGGCGAATCCACCGAGGGCCACCACGACGCGAAGTTCAGTCGCAACGAGTTCGATCTCACGGTCGAGCCACGGCGCGCATGTGTCTCGCTCGGCGGTCGTGGGCTTGTTGTCCGGCGGAGCGCATCGCACGGCCGCGGTGATTCTCACGGTCTCGAGGCGCTGGCCGTCACTGCGTGACGTCGAGGCCGGCGACGCGGCGAGGCCCACCCGGTGGAGTGAGCCGAAGAGCCAGTCGCCGCTTCGATCACCGGTGAACATGCGGCCCGTGCGGTTCGCCCCATGCGCTCCCGGGGCAAGGCCGACGATGAGGATCGACGGGCGATCCGACCCGAAACTCGGCACCGGCGCACCCCAGTAGGTGTCGTCGGCGTACGCCGCGCGCTTGGCGACGGCGACCTCCTCGCGCCACCCGACGAGCCGAGGGCAGGCCCGGCACGCGCAGATTGCCTCATTGAGGACCTCGAGCGAAGCGGTGGCGCAAGCCCGCCTGCTGACCCCTGCCGGCGATGCGGCGGACGCTGTCACTGCGCCCAAATCTCCGCGATCGTCATCACGCTGGACTTTAGTGCACCCCTTGTATGGTTCGGCCATGGAGATCGGTCACCCGTTTCGGGTCGTCACGCCGAGTCTCGACGGCGAGATCCTGGCCGTCCTCGTCGCGGCGGACGATGAGTGCACCGCTCCGACGATCCACAAGCGCATCGGCGATTTCTCGCAGTCGGGCGTGCGCAAGGCATGTGCCCGGCTGACCGAGCAGGGCATCATCCTGATGCGCAGGGTCGGCAATGCCGATGTCTTCCGCCTGAACCGCGACCACATCGCCGCCGGCCCGATCATCGACCTGGCCGGGCTTCGCGGCGTGCTGTTCGACCGCATCGCCGACCACCTCGACTCATGGGAGATTCCCAGCGAATACAGCGCGCTATTCGGGTCGGTCACGCGCGGCACCATGAGCCCACGCAGCGACGTCGACGTGTTCATCGTCCGTCCTGAGGGAAGGGATGAGGACGACCCGACGTGGCGCGGCCAGGTCGACGACCTGTCGCGGCAGGTGACCGCGTGGACCGGCAACTCGACGCGCATCCTCGAGTACCGGGCGCGAGACATGAAGGAGGGCCTTCGCCTGAGCGGCAATCCGATCGCGGTGGGCGAGCCCAGCGCCAGCGGGATTCGTCTGGCCGGCGTGCCGGTGCATGTCCGGGGTGTCGGCTAGCCCACGATCGCTGCAGCATCTTGGTGCAGTGCCGCGATGCTAAAGCGACGTCGTGAGAACGACGGTCACCCTCCGAGATGACATCTACCGTGAAGTCAAGCAGGTTGCCGCGACCCAGGGATGCTCGGTGGGGTCCGTCATCGAGGACGCGATCAGCCTGCTGCTCGCACGCCGATCCGAGGCGGCGGACACCAGCAGCCATCACTTTCCCGACCTCCCAGTCTTCACCGGAGGGGGGCTACGGCCCGGAGTCGACCTCGACAGCAACGCCTCCCTGAGCGAATTGCTTGACGAGGGAACGGCTCTCGATGCACTGCGTTGATGTCAACGTCCTGCTCGATTCAGTCATCTCCACGTCGCCGAATCACCACCCCGCCCGTGACACCCTCGAACGCCTGCGCCGTTCACCCGAGGGTCTTGGACTCTTCTCCACCGTGCTTTCCGGATTCATCAGGGTCGCAACGAGCCGGCGCGTGCTTGAAGAACCGCTCGATCTGGCATCGGCGTTGGGGATGGTCGACCTGCTCGCGGCATCACCGTTCGTCCACGTGCTCAACCCCGGGCCAGCGCACTGGGCTCTCTTCCGCGACCTGCTTGATAGCCATCGGCCACGAGCCCATGATGTGACCGGCGTCTGGCTGGCGGCGGCCGCCATGGAGATCAACGCCACGTGGGTCTCCTTCGACCGAGGATTCGCCCGGTTCAAGGGCCTGCGATGGATCGACCCGGCGGCGTAGGCCCGGCCCGCCAACCCGTCCGTCAGTCCTTCTTCGGCGGCATGATGCCCGGGTTGTCCTTCGTTGCCCCCGACGCCATGCGCTTGTCGGCTCGCTTCTCCTTGATCGACTTGCCGACCTTCTTCGTCTCTGTCTTCTGCCGCGACTTGTCGCCCATGACCGCTCCGTCGTCCGGGAGTCTGGTTGGCTCCGATACTTTGACAGTACGCCTCGAGTCAACCCGAACCAGTGCGTCGCAGCGAGAACCGTCCTTTGGCCCGGCCCATCGGATACCTTGGCGTTCGACAGCCATTGAGGGTGTCACACGGCCCCGCCACCCCGGCGAACAGGGAGGACAGACATGGCACAGGCACTTCCGACCAAGGCTCTCATCAACGGCTCGTGGGTCGATGGCTCCAACGGCACCTTCCCCGTGCACTCCCCCCAGTCCGGTGCCCTCATCGCCGACGTCGCCAACTGCGATGCCTCCGACGTCGACAGGGCCGTCGCTGCCGCGCGCGCGGCACAGCCAGCCTGGGCCGCCACCCCCCTGATCGAGCGAGTGAAGATCATGCGGAAGATCCACGCCCTGTTCGCTGCCCGCGCTGAGGAGGTCGCACAGGTACTGATCATCGAGATCGGCAAGACGGTGGCCGAGGCGCGCGAGGAGGTGCACGAGTACGCCGCACCCTCGTGGCAGAAGGCAGGCGAGGAGGTCCTGCGGCATCGGGGCCTGTCATTCCCGTCCACCCAGGAGCAGACGAACAATAAGAGGCTCGTCCTCACGCATCGTCCGCTCGGAGTCGTCGGGGTCATCACCCCCTACAACTTTCCCACCGACATCGCCTCGATCGCTCTGGCGCACATCATCGCCGCCGGCAACACGGCCGTCTGGAAGCCCTCCGAGTTCTCCCCCATCTGCTGCGCCATGGTCGCCGAGATCTGCACCGAGGCTGGCCTGCCGCCGGGCGTGCTCAATGTCGTGCACGGCATGGGCGAGGTCGGCGCGGCGATCGTCGATCACGACGACGTCGACGGGCTCTTCTTCACCGGCTCGACCGCAACCGGCAAGCGGATCGCCGCAAAGGCCGCGCTTCGGCCCCACCTCCTCGAGCTCGGCGGCGATGGACCCGTCATCGTGCTCGCCGACGCCGACATCGATGCTGCGGTCGAGGGGGCGATGAACGCCTGCTTCTACTACGCAGGCCAGGTCTGCACCTCTGGCGAGCGGCTGCTCGTGCACGCAGACGTGCATGATGAATTCGTCGCGAAGCTCAAGGCCCGGGCATCACAGCTTCGCATCGGCGACCCCGGCCTCGACGACACCGACATGGGCCCGCTGAGAAACGCAGCGACCCTCGCGCGCGTAGTCGACCACGTGGCCGATGCCCGGGCGCAGGGCGCCGATATCACCCAGTACGGGCCGCAGGACGGCCTCTTCTACCCGGCGACCATCCTCACCGGCGTCACCCCTGCCATGACCATTGCCCGCGAGGAGACCTTCGGGCCGGTCGCGCCGATCATCAAGATCACGTCGATCCCCGAGGCGATCGCCATCGCGAACTCCAGCAAGCTCGGGCTCATCGCATCGCTGTGGACCCGCGACCTTGCGACCGCGTGGCGCGTCGGAGAGGCCCTGCAGCACGGCACGGTGAACATCAACGAGACGAGCAACTACTGGGATCAGCTGGCGCCCTTCGGCGGCACCGGCAACAGCGGCGTGGGTCGCGAGCTCTCGCAGTGGTTCCTCGAGCGGTTCACCGAGCAGAAGCTGCTCGTCTTCGACCTCGGCGATACCGATGTGCGCTACAACCGCCGGGCCGAGGGCGGCTGGTAGCTCGCGGGTCAGTCCTCGATCGACCAGGCCACGTTCAGGGTGACGCTCACCTGCGTCGTGCCGGCCTCGACGGGCGTCGGAGCCTTCTCGGGGGCGCCGACCGC
>WLND01000127.1 GCA_009726075.1 Actinomycetota bacterium | reverse complement strand
CAGCCACGCCCCGAACTCCTCGGCGTTGCTCACGGTGGCTGACAGGGCTGCCACCGTTACCGACTCCGGTAGATGGATGATGACCTCCTCCCACACCGCGCCGCGGAAGCGGTCGGCGAGGTAGTGGACCTCGTCCATCACGACGAACCCGAGATCGAGCAGCGTGCTTGAGCCCGCGTAGAGCATGTTGCGAAGTACCTCGGTGGTCATGACGACGATGGGGGCCTCGCCGTTCACGCTGTTGTCGCCGGTGAGCAGGCCGATCGTCTCGTCGCCGTAGCGATCGACCAGGTCGCGGTACTTCTGGTTCGACAGGGCCTTGATCGGGGTCGTGTAGAAGCACTTCCGTCCGCTCGCGAGAGCCAGATGGATGGCGAACTCTCCGACGATGGTCTTGCCCGACCCGGTCGGCGCGGCTACCAGAACCCCGTGGCCAGCCTCGAGCGCCTCGCACGCTCGAATCTGGAAGTCATCGAGGCCGAATGGATAGAGGGCGGCAAACGCGGTCAGCGCCGTGTGACGCTTGCTCTGCCGCTGCACGGATGCTGCATACCGTTCAGCGGGTGATCCCATGTGCCAAGGCTACGTCGCCAGCGGCCCTTCCCCCGCGCGGCCACCGAACAGCGGCCGAATCTAGATGGGAGCCGAATCGTCAAGGGGGGAGATCTCATCGTCGCTGAGCTCGGAGAAGTCATCCTCCGATGCCCGCTTGCGCGCTCGACGCCGATCATTGAGGACGCAGACGCCCACGGCGATGACGACGAGGATGAGCAGTGGCCCGGCAAGGAGCATGAGGTTGATCGGGTCGCCGGTCGGCGTGGCCACGGCGGCAAAGATGAACACGGTGAAGATGATCCAGCGCCACCACGAGATGAGCCGTGCTCCGGTGAGGATGCCCGCGAAGTTGAGCAGCACGAGCAGCAGGGGGGCCAGGAAGCCAACGCCGAAGACCAGGATCGTGCGCAGGAAGAAGGACAGGTACCGGTCAACGGAGACGATGTTCTCGACCCCTTCAGGGGTGAATCCGAACAGGATCTCCAGGCCGTACGGCAGCACCAGGTAGGCGAGGAGCACTCCCGCGCCGAAGAGCGGTGTCGCGACAGCGGCAAACCCGATGGCCCACCGCTTCTCGTGGCGATGCAGGCCCGGGGTCACAAAGCGCCAGAGTTGGTAGAGCCAGATCGGGGCACTGAGCACGAGCCCTGCGACGGCAGCGACCTGCATCTGCAGCACGAACGGGTCGGCCACGCCCGTGAGGGCTAACGTGATGGTGCGGCCATCGCCGCGGGCCTGATCGACGACGGATTCGAATGGCCGACTCAGCCAGGCGAAGATCTGGTCGTAGTAGGTCCAGCCGACCACCATGCCGATGGCAATCGCCAGGCCGGCCTTGACAAGCCGTGAGCGCAGTTCTCTCAGGTGCTCGGTGAGCGGCATGGCCGCTGCGGATTTCGCCATGCGTGATCCCGTGGACGTAGTGTCGACGTCAGCCCTCGGTCGGCTTGTCGACAACCGGCGGGGTTACGGGCTCGGATGCGATCGGGCTCGTCTTGGCGGGCTCGACTGCCTCCATCGACGCGCTATCGCCGCCGGCCAGGCCCTTGGTCTCCGCCTTGAAGATGCGAAGCGAGCGCCCAAGGCCGCGAGCAGCATCGGGCATGCGCTTGGCTCCGAACAGGATCAGCACGAGAGCAGCGATGATGAGCCACTCCCAGCCCTTCATTTGACCCAACATGATGCACCCTTCGGTCGAGCAGTCACGGATTGGCTCCGACGTCGAAACCGAGATCAGCGTACGCCGTGAGGGCGCGAACGGCCGCATCCGCTACGGCAGCGCGCATATGCGGCGGCGATGTCACCGCTGCGACGCCACCGAGGGACAGCATCGTCCGGACGAGCCATTCGGGATCGTGGACGAGCACCCGGCCCGACACGGATCCGTCTGCTGACTCGAGCGGCTCGGTCATGTCGAGGACATCGAGGACCCAGCGGGCCCCGGGATCGATGACGACCGTTGCGTATGTCGGCGGCGCGTCAGCGCTCACCTGCTCGGCAGGATCGGGGCTCACCGGTGCGGGCTCGCTGTGCCCGTGGGCGGCCACCCGTGCGCTCACGATGCGATCAAGGCGGAAGGTGCGCACGGAGCCGGCCGACCGGCAGTACGCCTCGACGTATGTGCGGCCATCCTCCGAGGTGATGCGGAGCGGCTCGATGTCGCGTTCGGTTACCTCATCGCGGGTCGCGGATCCGTAGATGATGTGGACGTCGCGGTGCCCCGCGATCGCCTCATTGAGGACGTCGACGACTGATGAATCGCCGGCTGCTTCGACGAGCACTGCCTGCTCGGCAGCGTTGCCACCGACCGCATCCTGCAGCCGGTGGGTCGCTCGCAGCAACGCTGCTCGATCATGGCCCCCGGGAATCTGCGCAAGCAGCCGTAGGGCCACGAGCAGGGCCATGGCCTCCTCCCCCGAGAGACGAAGTGGCGTGCCGAGGGTCTGGGCATCGATCACGTGGATGCGCCCGTCGTCCCAGAACTGGATGTCGACAAGCTGGTCTGGCCCATGGCCGGGCAGGCCGCACACGACCAGGAGCCACAGATCCTTGTCGAGTTGTCCGGCGGTGACTCCGAAGTGCGCGGCCGCATCGGCGATCGTGATGCCGTCATTGACCACGAGCCACGGAACGAGGGCCAGGAGGCGAGAGAGCCGCGCGGCCGAATTCGTGGCGCTCACCCGTGACCTCCGTGCCGGGCAGCAACGGCCCGCAGCCGATCGAGCACCTCGCCCTGGACGTCGATCGGAGACTTCACGATCGCAGCGTCGCCCGCGGCGCAGATCGAGGCGATGAGGTTCATGGCATTGGGTGCGGTCACGGTCACGTCGCCGGACTCGAATGGCGGCAGTGAATCGTCCGCCATGCGCCGAAGGTGGGCACCCGACCCGGCCCTGACCCACACCTGAGCCCGCACGGCGGTCTCAGGCTCGGCCTTCAGGACCAGGTCGCGAATGTCGATGGCCGGATCGACCGGGTGCTCCTGCGCCTGGGCCGTGACGGTGACAGCGCCGACGATGCGCGATACCCGGAACACGCGGGTCGCCGATCGGTCGTGATCGTGGGCGACGAGGTACCAGCGCCCTTCGCGAGAGATGACCCCCCACGGGTCTACCTTGCGGCGAGCCGACTCCTGCCCCGCGGCGGTTCGATAGTCGAACGTGACGACCCTGCGCTCGCGCAGAGCGGCCATGAGCGGCAAGAGGGCCACGTCCGCCGCCGACACCTGCACCCGCACGAGAATGTCGTCGGTTGCACGAACGGGCGCACCCTGGACCGCCTCGATCTTGCGAAGGGCTGTGTTGGTGGCCGGGCCGAGGATCGCCTCATCCCAGACGCTCGCAGCCAACGCGATGACAGCAAGCTCGGCCGAAGTGAAGTCAAGAGGGGGCAGCCCGTATTGATCGGCGCTGATCCGGTAGCCCTCGATGTCACCGTGAGCGTCGTGCACGGTCTCGATCGGGATACCCATGCCGCGCAACTCATCCTTGTCGCGCTCGAACATCCGCTCGAACGCAGCCCCCGATGCCATGGCACCATAGCCGGGCACGCTTGCGTGGATCTCGGCTCGGGAGATGGCACGCCGCGACGACATGAGGCACAGGACGAGGTTGAGGAGCCGTTCAGTCCGCTCGACGCGCGACGTGGCGGCGGTCATTGCCCGGTGCCCCCCATCTTCGGCTATGCGACGTTCAGGAGGTCAATGACAAAGACGAGCGTGCGACCCGAGAGGCGATGGCCCGAGCCGGCCTCGCCGTATGCCAGCGCCGGCGGGATGACCAATTGACGGCGGCCGCCGACGCGCATGCCCGGGATCCCCTCCTGCCAGCCGGCGATGAGACCGGCGAGCGGGAAGGTAATCGACTCGCCGCGATCCCACGAGGCATCGAACTGATCGCCCGTCTCGAAGTCGACGCCGAGGTAGTGCACCTCGACCTTGCCGCCTGGAACAGCCTCCGCGCCCTCGCCGACGATGATGTCGGTGATGACGAGCTCGAGGGGGGCGGGGCCTTCGATGAAGTCGATTTCCGGCTTCTGGGACACGATGAATCTCCTTCTTCGGGGGCGGTCAGGGTCGGTGCTCTGGGCGTTCGGAGGGAGCCGAGCGGCTACGGAATGCTCACGAGTTCGATGACGAAGACGAGGGTCTCGTCGGGAAGGATGCTGCCCTGTCCCTGGGGCCCGTAGCCAAGGGCTCCTGGGATGACGAGGAGACGCTGGCCGCCGACCTTCATGCCCGGCAGTCCGTCAATCCAGCCCTGGATAAGTCCGTCGAGCGGGAAGCTGATGGGCTCGCCGCGCGACCACGAGGAGTCGAACATCTGGCGGCTGGTCATGCCGACACCGCAGTAGTTGACGGTGAGGGTGTCACCGGCCTTCACCGCTGGGCCAGTTCCCTCGACGAGGTCATCGATCTCCAAGGTCGTGGCCGGCTGAGCATCGGGGCCGATCGTGACGGTCGGGACCCCGGACGTGCCGACGTTGACATTCACGCTGCCGAACTGATCCCCGCCCACGGGCGCATCGGCCGATGGGATCGGCTGGCCCACAGCGCAGTCAGTCGTGACGTAGGGGGCCTGGGCCGGGTCGACGGTCGCGGGGGTTGATGCCTGAGCCGAAGGGACCGCGGTGGCGGCCGCTGCCGATAGCGCCTCGCTCGGGGCGGAGCTCGTGTCACTGCTCGAGCAGGCGGCGAGGCTAAGGGCCGTGATGGCGGTCGCGATCACAAGGACGGAACGTCGAGGAGTCATCAGGCCACCTTACCGGTCGCTACATGCTGGCAATCAGGCGCTCGACCCGCTCGTCGACCGCGAGGAAGGGGTCCTTGCACAGGACGGTTCGTTGAGCCTGGTCATTGAGCTTGAGGTGCACCCAGTCGACGGTGAAGTCGCGGTTGCGTTCCTGCGCTCGTCGGACGAAGTCGCCCCTGAGTTTGGCCCTCGTGGTCTGGGGCGGTACCGATTTCGCCTCGAAAACCTCGAGGTCGGTCGTGATGCGCTCGACGAGGCCCTTGCGCTCCATGATGTAGAAGAGTCCGCGCGTGCGCGAAATGTCGTGGTAAGCAAGGTCAATCTGCGCGATGCGTGGTGAATCGAGGTCGAGGCCGTGCCTGTTCATGTAGCCCTCGATGAGCCGCAATTTGATCACCCAGTCGATCTCCCGGTCGATGAGCGACAGGTCGTCCGCCTCAATGGCCTTGAGCGACCGTCCCCACAACTCGAGCACTCGACGATGGACCGGATCATCGGTCAGCCCCCGGCGCTCGGCGAACTCGGAGGCCTTCGTGAAGTACTCCCACTGCATGTCGATGGCCGAGAGCTCGCGACCGTTGCTCAGCCGCACGGCCTTTCGTCCGCTGACATCGTGGCTCATCTCCCTGATCGCCCGGATCGGGTTCTCGAGCGACATGTCGCGCAGAACCACGCCCGCCTCGAGCATCCGCAGGACCAGGTCGGCCGAGCCCACCTTGAGCATCGTGGTGGTCTCGCTCATGTTCGAGTCGCCCACGATGACGTGCAGGCGTCGATAGAGGTCTGCGTCGGCATGCGGCTCGTCGCGGGTGTTGATGATCGGCCGTGAGCGTGTCGTGGCGCTCGAGACCCCCTCCCACATGTGATCGGCTCGCTGGCTCACGCAGAACACCGCGCCCCGCGGCGTCGGGAGGACCTTGCCGGCCCCGGCGATGATCTGGCGCGAGATGAGGAAGGGGATGAGCCCGTCGGCCATCTTCGAGAAGTCCCCCT
>WLND01000126.1 GCA_009726075.1 Actinomycetota bacterium | reverse complement strand
GGTCTCACCGGTCGAGTACGGCGGGAAGTTGTAGTTGTGCATGTAGCGCTTGCGATTCTCCGGGTTCAGCGTGTCGAGCTGCTGCTCCATCTTGAGCATGTTCAGCGTGGTCACGCCGAGGATCTGCGTCTCACCGCGCTCGAACAGCGCCGAGCCGTGCACCCGCGGGAGCACCTGAACCTCGGCACTGAGGGTGCGGATGTCGGCAAGCCCACGTCCGTCGATGCGGATCTTGTCGCGCAGCACGCGATCACGGACCATCTTCTTGGTGACGGAGCGCAGGGCGGCGCCGAGTTCCTTCTCGCGGCCTTCGAAGTTCGCGCCGATCTTTGCGAGCACATCGGCCTTGATGTCGTCGAGACGGCCCTCTCGCTCGGCCTTGCTCACGATGGTCAGGGCCTGGCGGACATCGTCGCCGCATGCAGCCTCGACAGCGTCGAATGCGTCGTCCTGATACTCGAGGAAGATCGGGAAATCGACAATCGGCTTCGCCGCCTGGTCGGCCAGCTCCTGCTGAGCCACGCACAGGGTGCGAATGAAGACCTTCGCGGCCTCCAGACCCTCGGAAACGACGTCCTCGGTCGGAGCCTTGGCCCCGCCGGCGATGAGCTCCATCGTGCGCAGCGTTGCCTCGGCCTCGACCATCATGATCGCGACATCGTCGCCCGCGATGCGGCCGGCGACGACCATGTCGAAGACTGCGTCCTCAAGTTGCTCGTGCGTCGGGAATCCGACCCACTGGCCGTTGATGAGGGCCACGCGAACGCCACCGATCGGACCGCTGAAGGGCAGCCCGGAAAGCTGAGTGGACGCCGACGCCGCGTTGATCGCCAGGACGTCGTAGAGCTCGATCGGGTCAAGCGCCATCACGGTGATGACGACCTGGACCTCGTTGCGCAGGCCCTTCTTGAAGGTCGGACGCAGCGGTCGGTCAATGAGGCGGCAGGTGAGGATAGCGTCCTCGCTCGGACGACCCTCGCGGCGGAAGAACGACCCTGGGATGCGTCCGAGGGCGTACATGCGCTCCTCGACGTCAATCGTCAGGGGGAAGAAGTCGAACTGCTCCTTGGGGTGCTTGCCCGCCGTCGTCGCGGAAAGCAGCATGGTCTCGTCGTCGAGGTAGGCAGCGACTGAGCCTGCCGCCTGGCGCGCAAGGCGTCCGGTCTCGAACCGGATGGTGCGCTTGCCGAACGAGCCGTTGTCGATGATGGCTTGCGATGTTGCAATCTGGGGACCCTCCACGGGTGCCTCCTGTTTCTGATGACAGGGGCGCACGCGCATCGCGGCCGGTGGCGGTCTTCGATCGAGGCCCACGGGAGCAACGTCCTTCATGGGACGTCCTCCCCCGGAGGTCACTACCGAGGACCGACGGACTGGCGCCTGATCGCTGCGCCCCGGATTTCGGATTGTTCCTGGGTATTCAGTTGTGTCGTGCGTATCCCGGTGGTGCCGGGACGGTTACTGCACGGGCCCGACCGGAATGATCCAGTCGGGCCCGCGAGACATTAGCGGCGAATGCCGAGCTTCTCGATGATCGTGCGGTAGCGCGCGATGTCGCTCTTGACCAAGTACTGGAGAAGGCGGCGGCGCTGGCCCACGAGGATGAGGAGGCCGCGACGGCTGTGGTGGTCGTGCTTGTGCGTCTTGAGGTGCGCGGTGAGCTCCTGAATACGCTTGGTGAGCAGCGCGATCTGCACCTCGGGTGAACCCGTGTCGCCGGGCTTGAATCCGTGCTCTGCGATGATCTGCTGCTTTGTTGCTGCGTCCACTGCATTATCCTCTCGGGCGCGCCCTGACCCATGTGGGCCCTCGGGCACTGTTTGTCTTCGACACGTATCGCAAAGCGCCCGCTTCGCGACCGTCTGGATGCGCCAGCCATGAGGCTGACCTGCTCAGGGTACCAGCCCACGGGGGCTTCGATTCCCGCGGAAGGCGTCGGCCGCCCTTGTCGCCGCTCGGAGGGCTGCGGGGGCCTTGCCCGCTGAACAGGCAACCGACCTTATGAGCGCGTACCGTCAGGATCGTGCGCTGTTCGTGAGGGAACGCCACTCGCGGACCCCGGCATTCCCAGCCGATGAGGCCGAGCCGTGCGGGTGGGACGAGATCCTGAGACGAACGAGGGTGTCATGAACAGTCTGGGCCGTGCCGTGTTCGCCTTCTCGCTCTCGATCGGCTGCCTCGTCGTCTCGCCGGCGCTGACGGCCGATGCGGTGGGCACCGCTGAGCCGGCTATCGGCGCTGTCGACTGCCGCACCATCAACCCCGAGCCCGGCATGGACTTCAGCCACTGCGACCTGTCCGGTGCGGATTTCAGCGGGGCGAACCTCTCGTACGCGAATCTCACGTCGGCAAACCTGACCCATGCAGACCTGAGCGGGGCCATTCTCCTCGGCGTCAGTGCCGGGGACGTCACGCTCTCGAGCGCCAATCTCGCCGGCGCCGCCCTGATCGATGCTGATCTCGCCGGGGCCCGCCTGCGCGGCGCGAACCTGCTCGGCGCTACCGCTACGAGCGCCAATCTTGCCGGCGCCGACCTGGACGGGGCTGTGCTTTCCGGGGCCACGTTCGCCGGCGCAGACCTGACCGACGCCGACCTCGATGGGGCCAAGGTCGACGGCACGATCTTCACGGGCGCGGACCTCACCCGTGTAGGCGCAAACCTTGTGGACTTCAGCGGTGCCGTCCTCACTGGGGCCGTCCTCACCGGTGCCGACCTCACCAGCGCACGCCTGTCCGGACTCGACCTGTCCGGCACGGACCTATCACGGGCGGACCTCACCGGGGCCCGACTCATCCGAACCAATCTGACCGACGCGAGCGTGTCCCGGGCAAATCTCACCGACGCGACCCTCCGGGGCTCCACGCTGACCCGCATGGGGCAGGCCGGCGCCACCTGGTGGAACACGACCTGTCCGGACGGGGCCGTCACGACGGGTGCGCCCTGCCCGGAGGGTCGGACCGCGAACGAAGCGGCGTTCATTCCGGTGGGCCCGATCGACTACTGGTTCCACAAGAGCTTCCTCGCATTCACGAAGGACATCCGCTACACCACCACGCCAGTGCGCCTATTCACCACGTTCCAGCCGGCCGATGGGGTTGACCCGACGACCGCACCCCTGTTCGTCATGCTCAACGGGGGCCCGGGAGCAGCCACGACAGCGAACCTCTTCGCCAACAACACCGCGCAATTCACTGAAAACGCCGACGCGGTCGGAGCCGGCGGCCTCGGCTACGTCGCGAACCCGAACAGCTGGACTTCCTTCGCCAACCTGCTCTACATCGACCCACCACAGACCGGCTTCTCGTACAGCATCAACGGCGCTGCTGCGACCGACGATGTCGCGCGCCTGAAGGACTATCTCTTCCACGGGAACTTCAACGCATTCATCGATGCCGATCAGGTCCTCCGCGTCGTGCTCGCCTTCCTCGACAGCCACCCCGACCTCGCAGACAACCCTGTCGTCCTGGTCGGTGAGAGCTACGGCGGCACCCGCGTGTCCGTCATGATGAACATGCTGCTGTTCAGCGGGCGATACGACGCGAACGGGCCCTCGTTCTTCCGTGATCCGGAATTGGTCTCCCTCATTCGGGCCCACTTCGCCCTCGTCGGCGACGGCCGCTCTCCGACACCGACCCTCGTTGCACGTCAGTTCAGCCGCCAGATTCTCATCCAGCCGCAACTGACGTCCTATCAGTCAGATGTGCAGTCCACGATGTTCTGGAAGAAGTCCCCCTCGATCATCGACGAGGTGGCGATCGACGCCCAGTGGCAGGGCGGATTCACTCGTGATGCGGGTTTGTGCACCTTCCCGCTCAACGTCAACCTCGGGGCCTGCGCCCTGATGAAGTACGTCGCCGCATGGGACCGCGATCGGTACAACTGGAAGAAGGCTGCCGATTGGACCGACAATCAGGAGGCCCTGACATCGGTGCAGTTCGACAGCATCGGAAAGCTCAACACGATCCTCGGCGTCGACGTGCGGACCGTTCCCGGATTCGCCTCCGACCAGCGCAAGGACGCCTACCACCTGCTCTCAGGGCTCCTGGGCGTCGGACCGGACGGCATCGCCTCCGCCGCAGGAAGTCCCGATCTCCCAGAGCAGGCCGGGCCGATGCAGGACGCCCTCGCCGACGGCTTTGCGCCAGGCCCCTACTACGACGCACTCGTGGCGACCCAGCGACGAACTGATGCCGCGGTTCGCGCAGCCGACACCACCATGTCGCTTCAGGACTACTTCGGGCCACTGGGCCGGTATGACCGTTACTACATGGCATGGAATCCCGAGGTCTACCTCGCCTTCACGTACAACGTCGTGGCCCCGGAGTACGTCCTGCTCCCGATCAACCCTGAGAACGATGCAACCTACGGCGAAATGTTCCTCGAGAATGCGCGGTTCGTGTCGACATTCCTGACCGATGCCCAGTACGACTTGGTGATCTACTCCCCTGCCCTGCCAGCGGCCTTGGCAATGCACACGGGCACGGTCCGGGGCGTCAACCGGGTTCGGGCAACCGGTGCCGGTTCCGGGACCTTCGTGATCACCTACCGCGACGGAGTGCAGGCGAGCCTGACGTACCCGTTCTACGCCGAGTCCGGCCATGCGGTGGCAGCAGTCGAGCCGAAGAAGCTCCACGACGACATCGCGGCGTGGCTCACCGTGACTCCTCTGCCCACCGGGGCGCCTTCGGGCGGCTAACGATCCGCGATCGCCGTCATCGATCGCGCCTGGTCTACATCGACCCAGATCTGGGCCATGAAGGCATCGAGGTCGGGAAAGACGGCCTGCGGGCGAATGAACTCGGCGAACTCAACCTGCACGGTGCTGCCGTAGAGGGCGAGATCGTTTCGGTCGATCGCGTAGGCCTCGATCCGATGGTCCTCGCCGGCAAACTGCGGATTTGGCCCGATCGAGATGGCGGCGGGGAGTCGATCGCCACCGGCGAGCAGCCATCCGGCGTACACACCGTCAGCCGGGATAACGGGGTTGCCGTCCGGCCGCAGATTCGCGGTGGGGATACCGAGCTCACGGCCGCGATGGTCCCCGTGGACCACCTCTCCGGAGACCGCGTACGTTCGTCCGAGGATTCGGTTGGCCTCGGCCATCTCACCGCTGATCAGGTGCTCGCGGATGCGGGTGCTCGACCATGGCTCGGCATCGGCCGCCAGCGGCACTGCCAGCACCTCGAACCCGAACGATCTGCCCAATGCCTTCAGGACGTCGACGTTTCCGGCGGCCTTGGCTCCGAAGGTGAAGTTCTCTCCGACGACGATGAACCTCGCCGCTAGGCGATCGAGCAGTTCGGTTCGGACGAATGTCTCGGCGGACAGGCTCGCGAGCGCCTCGTCGAAGCGCAGCACTTCGACCTCATCGGCACCGGCCGACAGGAGGAGTCTGCGGCGAGCATCAATCGTGGCCAGGGACTTTGGCCCGCTCGAATGGCTCAGCACCGCTGACGGATGCGGCGAAAACGTCACCGCGATTAGAGGAAGGGCCTCCCTGTCGGCTACTCCACGTGCCCGCGCGATCAGCGCCTGGTGACCCCGATGAACGCCATCGAAGACACCGACGCAAACCACCGATCCGTCCGCAAACCGTCCGCTCACGAGCGTCACCCTATTCGGCGAACACGGCGAGGTATTTCGCGTTGTCCCCGCGCTGCTGAGCCAGGGCCAGCATTCGCCCTGATTCGGCCACGAGGGCCACCGGTTCACGGGGAAGTCCTGAGGAGGACGCGCTCGGCTCGCCCCAGGGGATGACGCGGCCGGTTCGAATGTATTCCGCCTCAGTTGTCGTGACGGCCCTGGTGCGAAACGCTCGGGCAGC
>WLND01000125.1 GCA_009726075.1 Actinomycetota bacterium | reverse complement strand
GCCACGCAGGCCACGCCGACGAGCAGCAGCCACCATTGCCCGACGAGGGCGACGAGCGCGATGCCGCACAGGCTGGCCACGGCAAAGGACAGGATCGCCGCGACGCGCACTGATTGCGGTGAGGCCAGCTGCTGCCCGACGAGGCGGACTGGGCCGACCCGTGCCTCATCGGTGCCCTTGATGCCGTCGCTGTAGTCGTTCGCGTAGTTCACGCCGACCTGCAGTGCTACGGCCACCATCAGGGCAAGGAGTGCGCGAACCGGCGCCACGGAGGATTCGTGGGCGGCAAGGCCCGTGCCGACTGCCACCGCGGCCAGGGCGGTGGGCAGCGTGCGCGGCCGAGCCCCCCCGACCCACTGGCTCAGCGAAGCCATGTGACCTGCTCCTGGGCTGCGGCGAGCGCACGAAGCGCAGCGCGGTCGACCTTGCGGTTGGGAAGAAGCGGGAACTCGGACATGTGGGCGACCCTACGCGGCAGCGCCGCGCGACCCAGAGCGTCCTGCACTCTCTCAGCGATGCTTGCCCTGAGCCCCGAGCTCGGCTGAGCGGCCACCACGAAGGCGATGAGTTCAACCTCGCCCTCCGGCTCGGGGGCGGCGATGATCACGCAGGCATCGACGCCGTCGCAGCCCTCGACGACACGCTCGACCGCGCCGAGCGACACATTGACCCCATTGACGACAACGACGTCGTCGAGCCGACCCAGCAGCGACAACCGGCCGTGTGCATCGAGCGCTCCGAGATCGCCGGTGCGGTAGCCGTCGGGGGTGAACCGTTCAGCTGTGAGCGCCGGCTCGCACCGGTAGCCGGCCGCCAGCATCGGGCCGGTGACGAGCACCTCGGCCGGGGCAGGCGAAGCGAAGCCGATGCCGACCCCGGTGAGCGGCAACCCGTCGTAGACGCAGCCACCGGAGGTCTCGGTGGCCCCGTAGGTTCGGGTGAGGACGACTCCGGCTGCCCGGGCGGCATCATCGACGCTGGCTGGCAGGGGACCGGCTCCCACGAGCACCTGGCTGCAGGCCCGAAGGGCCTCGATGCCGGCCTCGTCCGTCATGAGACGTCGCACCTGGGCTGCGACGAGCGACACTCGGACGTCGGAGGACGTCGCGCTCGCCTCGTGCACGGCCCGAGCGAAGTCGGACGGCGTGAACGGCTCCGCGCCTCCGATGCTCGCCAGGGCGATCGGCTCGTGGCCTGCGGCGAGGGCGCGGATCAGGACGTTGAAGCCGCCCATGGACGTCAGCGGCAGGGCGGCGACCCACGTGGGGCCCGTCCCGTGGCCGTTCACTGCCGAACTGAGACTGGTGAGGGCGGAGGCGGTGAGCAGCACCCCGCGCGGGGCACCTGTCGACCCGGAGGTCGACAGCACGACAGCAACGCCGTCCGACTCGAGCGGGGCATCAGGATCGTCCGGTCGAATCGCCGACAGGATGCGGGCGACGTACTCGTTCGACACGGTGACCGTGGTGGTCGGCACGGGGGCCACGGCCGGCCCGGTGCCGGCGAGGGCAGCAGTGACGGGCCCGATCAAGGCGCGCACCCCTGCGGCGCCCGGCGGCACTGGCGTACGGCGAAGTGGGCGCATCGGGCCGAGCGTAGTCGCGATAGCGTTCGATGCATGGACACCCGCACCCGCTATCCGCTGCCCCCGGTCGTGCCTGCAGGGTCGCCGGCGATCACTGATCCGTCGCACTCATCCATGACCCCCGGCTGCGTCTGGGAGTCGCAGGGGGAATTCCGCGACATCAAGTACGAGTGCTCCACCGGTGATGCGGTGGGCATCGCGAAGATCACGATCAATCGCCCGGAGAAGCGCAATGCCTTCCGGCCGCAGACCCTGTTCGAGCTCATGGATGCCCTCAACAGGGCGCGCGACGACGACAGCGTCGGCGTCATCATCCTCACCGGGCAGGGCGACTGGGCCTTCTGCTCGGGCGGCGATCAGGTGATCCGGGGCAATGATGGCTACATCGGCGACGATGCGATCGCCCAGCGCGGCATCGGCCGCCTCAACGTCCTCGATCTTCAGATTCAGATCCGCCGTACTCCCAAGCCGATCATCGCGATGGTCGCCGGCTACGCAATCGGCGGCGGGCACGTGCTGCATGTCGTCTGCGACCTCTCGATCGCCGCGGACAACGCACGGTTCGGGCAGACCGGACCCAAGGTGGGGTCTTTCGACGGAGGCTATGGCTCGGGTCTGCTGGCGCGGATCATCGGCCAGAAGCGGGCCCGAGAGGTCTGGTACCTCTGCCGTCAGTACGGCGCCGAGCAGGCGTTCGACTGGGGCCTGGTCAATGCCGTGGTGCCCATCGAGGACCTCGAGGTCGAGACCGTGAACTGGGCCCGCGAGATGCTGGCCCTGTCTCCGCTGGCCCTGCGCATGCTCAAGGCATCGCACAATGCGGCCGACGACGGCCTCGCCGGGATCCAGCAGTTGGCCGGCGACGCGACCCTGCTGTTCTACATGTCGGAGGAGGCGCAGGAGGGGCGCGACGCGTACAAGGAGAAGCGGCAGCCCGACTTCGGCCAGTTCCCCAAGCGCCCGTAACGGTCTCGCGATGACGGCAGGAGCCCTTCGCATCGTCCTCGCATCAGCGGTGCCGTTCGCCCTGAGGATGCGCCGGTCTTTCCGCGGCGTGACCATGCGTGAGGGGCTGCTCATTAAAGGACCGTCCGGCTGGGGCGAGTTCGCCCCGTTCGATGACTACGACGACGCTGCGGCCAGCCGATGGCTCGATAGCGCACTCGAGGCGGCCTACGGGACGTGGCCGGTGAGCGCTCGCAGCGCCGTGCGCGTGAACGCGATCATTCCGGCCGGCTCTCCTGACGATGCGGCGCTGCTCACGAGGCTGGCAATCAACGATCACGGGTGCAGCACCATCAAGGTGAAGGTCGGCGGCACCCTCGCCGACGATGAATCCCGGGTCGCCAGCGTTCGCGACGTCCTCGACAATTCCCTGGGACGTGGTGTCGGACGCATCCGAATCGATGCCAACGGTGCATGGGACGTCGCTACGGCGCGGACGGCCCTGCGCCGGCTCGCCGCCTACGGCCTGGAGTACGTCGAGCAGCCCTGCCCCGACATTGCGTCAATCCGGGAGCTCCGAGCGAAGTGTCCGGTGCAGATCGCCGTCGACGAGTCGCTGCGCACCAGCGATGACCCCGAGGCCTTGGCTCGTCAGGGAGCGCTGATCCGCGAGATCGCCGACATTGCGATTCTCAAGCCGGCGCCGCTCGGTGGCATCGCGGCAAGCCTGCGAATCGCCGAGGCGCTGCCGATCCCGGTCGTGGTGAGCAGTTCACTGGACTCGTCCGTTGGCCTCGCCGTCGCGGTGAACCTCGCGGGAGCTCTCGGCCTCGAGTCGGCGTGCGGGCTCGGCACGGGTGCGCTGTTCGCGCAGGATCTCGTGAGTACCCCCGAACCGCCGGTCGATGGCATGCTGCACGTGCGCCGGGTCGCGCCAGACCTGCCCGCGCTGCTCCTCGCGCGAGACCAGGTGGGCGACGAACGTGCCGCCTGGTGGCGAACGCGCCTCGCCACCGCATGGTCGCAGGGGTCGGCGCAGCGCTGGGCCTCCGTCATTCCGGCGTGAGCGTCCCAATCGTGAAAGGGTGACACCGTGAACACCTCGACCGCACAGGCCCGCGTGATGGTCGATGAACTCCTGCGCTGCGGCGTCTCCGACGTCGTGGTCGCGCCGGGCTCGCGATCAGCACCGCTCGCGATTGCCTTTGCCGAGGCAGAGGAGCGCGGCGAGATCACCCTCCACGTGCGGGTCGATGAGCGGAGCGCCGGGTTCCTGGCGCTCGGGCTTGGCAAGGTCACGGGAGTCCCGACGGTCGTCCTCACCACGTCCGGCACGGCCGCGGTCAACCTCCACCCCGCCATCATCGAGGCCGACCTCTCGAACGTCGCCTTGCTCGCGATCACGGCCGATCGCCCGCCGGCCCTGCGCGGGATCGGGGCGAACCAGACGATCGACCAGGTGAAGGTCTTCGGGCCGAGCGTTCGGGCCTTTCACGACATGGGCCTGGTCGACACAGAGCACGACCCCATGGCCGCGAATCGATACTGGCGCTCGACGGTCGCGCGGGCGGTGGCGACGGCGACCGACGCGATGCACCCGGGGCCCGTCCACCTCAATGCGTCGTGGGCCGATCCGCTGGTCCCCGACGGCACTGAGCTCGGCGACGGGTTCGAGGGCCGTGCCGACGGCCGGCCGTGGACCGCGGACTCGCGGCTCGTGGCCGGCATGAGCACCCCGCTCGATCACATTCTCGAGACCCTGCTCGGCGACCCAGTGGTGCCCGCTCGGGGGGTCATCGTCGTCGGTGACCACGATGACGCCGAGGCCATCGGCATGATCGACGAACTGGCCGACGCGATCGGATGGCCCGTCATCGGCGAGCCGTCGGGCAATGTGGCGGGCTGCGACACGGTGCTCTCGCACGGCGGTCTGCTCCTCGCGGATCAGGATTTTGCCGACGGTCATGTGCCTGATGTCGTGATGACCGTCGGCCGCGTTGGCCTGAGCCGGCCGGTCATGCGCCTGGTCGCGCGCGCGGCCCTGCACATTGCGGTCGATGCCGACCCGACGTGGGCAGATCCCACCCGCACCGCCGACGTCGTGGTCGCGTCCGTTCCGCTGCCCCCCGAAGAGGTCGAGGTGGACGAGGGCTGGCTCGAATCGTGGCAGCGGGCCGATCTCCTCGCCGCCGTGGCGGTCGAGACCGCGCTCGCCGCCGAGGGCGCAGTGCTCAGCGGCATGCATGTGGCCCGGGTCGCTGCGGGAGCCGTGCCAGAGGGCGGCATGTTCTACGTCGGCCCGTCATGGCCCGTCCGCCATGTCTTCAACTTCGCGAGCACCTCGATCAGCGACGGCTACGTCCTCGGCAACCGAGGGACCTCCGGTATTGATGGCTGCCTGTCGACCGCATGGGGCGCGGCGATCGCCTTCCAGCGGCAGGAGGGGGTCGGCGCCATCGCGCTCGTCGGCGACCTGACATTCCTCTACGACAGCAACGCGCTCCTCGTGCCTGACTCCGAGGACGAGCCCGACCTCGTCATCATCGTTGCCGACAACAACGGCGGCGGGATCTTCTCCCAACTTGAACAGGGTGCCCCGAGGTTCGAACCCGTCTTCGACCGGGTCTTCGGGGTGCCGCTCACGGTCGACATCGTGGGCCTGGCCCAGACGATGGCCGTCCCGGCCGAGGCGGTCGATTCGCTCGCTGCACTCGAGGAGGCCGTCGCGCGAGCCCTCGAGGCCGGGGGAGTGCGGGTCATCGTGGCGAAGACCTGCGCGAGGTCACGCGAGGCCGCCATGCTCGTCGCCGTCCAGCAGGCGGTGCACGCAGCGCTCGGGTCGGCCTGATCAATGAAGGGGGCCCGGCGCGACGTCATCCTGGCAACGGCTGCCGAACTCCTCGCGGCCGATGGCATTGCCCGGGTCGGCCGGCGCGAGATTGCCGACGCCCTCAACGTGCCCGTTCGTGCCGTCAATGATGTCGGACGAAGTCGCTCTGACCTGCTCCGCTCGGTGGTTGAGACCCTGCCGTTCCCGCCGGTGTCCGAGGCGCTCCAGCAGCAGGCGCAGCAGCCATCCGTCCCGGCGATGCAGGCTCTCCTCACGGCCGCGCGCGAGGTGCTCGGCTCGCCGGCTGCAGCCTGGGACACCCGTGAGATCCAGGCGCTGGCCCTTGCCCGCTACGACACGGCGCTTGGCGAGACCGTGCAGCACCGGCTCGATCAGCGGCTCAATGCGCTTCGCGAACTCGTGAGGCAGTTGCGCACGTCCGGCGCCGTCGACGCGACCGTCGATGATGAGG
>WLND01000124.1 GCA_009726075.1 Actinomycetota bacterium | reverse complement strand
CGGGCTGGTGCGTGATCGGGCCCACGAGGTAACCATCGGCGCGTATTCGGCAGTGAACTCCTCGTAGGCGCCCGCGATGGTGTCGAGGTCCCACCAGTGACCGACGGCGGCCTGCGTTGCTCGGAAGCCCGAGTGCTCGGCCAGGAAGATATCGACGTACTCCCGGATGTCGAGCAGCTCAACGACGTAGCGAACATCGGATTCGAGCTGTCTCGGGGCAATCCACAGCCCCCCGCCCACCTGGGCGAAGCCGACCCTTGCGAGCCGTGACCGCAGCCGGTAGCGCACATCGCGGGCACTTTCAGGAATCGAGAAGGCAGCGAGCACCCAGCCGCGGTTTGGCGGCGGAAACCGCCGCTCGAGAACGCGAGAATCCCCGATGTCGAAAGTGCGGCGCGCGGATTCGCCGAGGGCGTATCCGGCAACGCCCTCCCGCCGCTCGCCGGTGAGCACCCCGCGCCTCTTGAAGCGAGACAGGGCACTGCGAACCGAGGGGTCATCGATGCCGACCTCGCCGAGGAGGGTCAGGAGGGACGAGACGGAGAACCAGCCCCCGATCGGTCGGCTGTAGGCGCCGTAGGTCGTGATGATGAGCGACTGCGGACGAGCCGACTTGGCGCCGAGGTCGGCTGTCGCAGGTGCAGCCGCGGTCATGGGGTGAACGATACCGAGCCATCAGGATCGCGCGATCTGGACACGAGACCACGCGCAATGGATAGACCGGGGCACCTGCACGGAGGAGCGTGTGCCATGTTCAACGTCGGCTCGCACACCATCCCGGAGGCATCATGACCAAGGCACTGCTCGATGGCCTGGACTTCAAGCTCGGACTCTTCTCAGCCAACTGCTCGTCAGGCCTCGCAGTGACCAAGGCCCCGGATCGCTGGACGGGAAGCTGGGACGACAACCTGCGGATGGCGAAGATCGCCGACGAGGTCGGCATCGACTTCCTGCTGCCGATCGCCCGCTGGATCGGCTACGGCGGGATCACCAACTTCCACGAGGGCGTGCTCGACCCGGTGACCTGGGCAGCGGGCCTCCTGGCGAACACGAGCCGGATCTCCCTCATCGCCACGATTCACACTGCGTTCAACCACCCGATCGTCGCCGCGAAGCAGATGGCAACGGTCGATCAGATCGGCAAGGGACGCGCCGGCATCAACATCGTGGCGGGCTGGAACAAGCCCGAGTACGACACATTCGGTATGGACCTGCCCCAGGATCACGATGCGCGCTACGCCCTCGCTCAGGAGTGGTGGGACATCGTCCGCAAGATCTGGACGACGGAGGGCAAGTTCGACTGGGACGGCAAGTACTTCCAGCTCCAGCATGTCGAAGGCATGCCCAAGCCGTACGACGGCCAGCTCCCGGTGCTCAACGCGGGTTCGTCCAAGCAGGGCCGTGAGTTCGCGGCGCGCAATGCCGACTTCGCCTTCACTATCGTCGGGGGCCCGGAGGACGGGGCCGAGATCGTCAAGCAGGTGACGAGTCAGGCCCGTGATGAGTACGACCGCACGATGGGCGTGTTCACGCTCGGCCATTGCGTCGTTCGTCCCACCCATCAGGAGGCCGTCGATTTCCGAAACTACTACGCAGACGAGATGGCCGACTGGGAAGCCGTCGACAACCTGATGGCACTTCAGGGAGTCCATGCGCAGTCGTTCACCCCGGAGATGCTCCTGATGTTCCGTGATCGCTTTGCGGCAGGGCACGGCACCGTGCCGTTGATCGGCTCACCCGACGAGGTGGCCGACGAGATCGCCCGCTACCACGCGGCCGGCTTCGCGGGAATGACCGTGGCCTTCCTCGACTACGCCGGCGAACTGCCCTACTTCGCGCAGGAGGTGCTCCCGCGCCTCGAGGCCAAGGGCGTGCGACTGCCTCGATGAGGGCTTCCTCGAGCGCAGTGAGCGCCTAGGATGCGTCCCGGAGGGACTTCGGTCCTGTCTCGGGAACGGAGCGTCATCATGGGCACGCCTGCGCGTACTGCGTCCGGTCGATCGCCGTTGGCTGGCCTCGTCACGAGTTCGCGTGCATCGGTGCTCCGCGACGAGGTCGCCGTGGTGACCCCGCATGAGGTCACGCCGCTCGGCGATTCGCTGGACGGTGCAGTTGGCATCGTCCAACTCGCGTCCTCGACCCTCGTGTTCGTTCGCTACGGGGGCGATGTCATTGTCGAGTCGCCGCCCACGCAGCGGCGGGTGGTGGCGACGGTTCCGCTCGGGCCCATGCACGTGACCATGGGCACGAGCGAGCCGGGCGAGCTCAAGGAGTCTGGGTTCCTGCTCTCGGCGCATGAGCGGACCCTCATGAGGCCGGATCCCTGGGCCGGGGCCCTGGTCGTGGCCGCGGATGAGCAGCGGGTGAGCGAGTACCGGCGCATGGTGTTTGGCGACGAGCCTGACTCCCCCAGGAGGACAGCCGCAACGCCCATGCTCACCCACGCATGCCGGCGCGCGTGGTCGGCGACATCGGCCATCACCGACGAAACGCCTCAGGAGGTCGTCGACCAGTTCCTCGGCACGGTGGAGGACCACTTGCTCACCGCCCTCGTGCTCTCCTGGAACGACGACGTGACGGCCGGGCACTCGTACGGACCGCGCCATGTGGCGGCCCTTCGGGAGTGGCTCGCGGTCAACCACGGGCCGGGCGTCACCGTCACGGCCATGGCAGGCGGCGTCGGACTGAGTGTTCGGCAGCTCCAGTGGGTTGTGCGACAGCGACTCGGGATGACCCCCATCGAACTCCTCCGCGAGGTGCGCCTTGACCGAGCCCGAGACTTGCTCGTCGCGGCTCAACCCGATTCCGTCACGGTCGCTCATGTGGCGCACGTATGCGGCTTCGTGCACCTTGGGCGGTTCAGCATGCAGTACCGGCAGCGCTTCGGCGAGTCGCCCTCAAGCAGTCTCCGAGCCGTGAAGATGTCCGCGTGAGGTCCCCGCGCATCGCCGTCGTCTACTACTCGGCCACGGGCAATGTCGCGTCGATGGCGCACGCCGTGGCCGCCGGCGCAGAGGCGGCTGGCGCAGAGGTGCGCGTGCGTAGGGTTGCCGAGACCGCGCCCGAGGAGGCGATCGCGTCGAATCCGCGCTGGCAGGCGTTCGTCGATGCCACGCGCGACGACGTGGCGGCGCTCGACGACCTCTCGTGGGCCGACGGCCTGGCCTTCGGATCGCCGACCCGGTTCGGCGGCCCGGCGAGCCAGCTCAAGGCGTTCCTTGACACGACCGGCGGGCTCTGGTTCTCCGGGGTGCTCGCGACGAAGGCATGCACGTCGTTCACCACGGCCTCGACCGGTCATGGGGGGCTCGAGTCCACCATTCTTGCCATGAACAATCACTTCTACCATTGGGGTTCGGTGATCGTTCCGCTCGGATACGCGGACGGGCACATTGCGCGCGTGACGGGCAATCCGTACGGGGCCTCGTGGGTCTCGCGGAGCGGTTCGACGCCTGATGGGGACTGTCTCGAGGCATGTCGGATTCAAGGCCGACGACTCGCCGTGGTGGCAGGCAAGCTTTCCAACAATGAGTAAGGGCGGCAGTTCGTGGTAAAGATTCTGGCAATCGGCGGCAGCACGCGGCCTGGTTCGTCGAGTGAGCGCGCGGTGCGCCTAGCCGGCGAGGGGGCGCGGGCTGCGGGAGCCGATGTCGTGTACATCACCGGTCGTGATCTCATCCTCCCGATCTACGACACCGAATCGTCCGAGCGAGACGATCTATCCGTCGCCCTCGTGGAGGCCCTGCGCACGGCCGACGGAGTCATCGTGGCCAGCCCCGGCTACCACGGTGGCATCAGCGGCATGATCAAGAATGCCCTGGACTACGCGGAGGATCTCGCCAAGGACGAGCGCCCGTACCTCGATGGACGCGCGATTGGCTGCATCGCGGTCGCGTATGGATGGCAGGCCACCGTGTCGACCCTGCACCAGTTGCGGCAGGTGGGTCATGCCCTGCGCGCCTGGCCGACGCCGCTCGGGGGCTCAGTGAATGCTGGAGCCGTGTCGCTGAGCGAGGGGGCGGAGGACGCGGCTACAAAAGCCCAGCTCGAGATGATCGGACGCCAGGTTGCCGAGTTCGCGTTCAGGCACCAGACGCCGGCGAAGTAGCCTCAAGTCGTGCACATCGTGCTTGGAGTTGCCGTCATCGGCTTCCTTGCAACGCTGGTGGCGGCTGCGCTGACCGGCCGGCTCTCAGTTCGTACCTGCTGCACCTACATACCGCCAGAGCGAGACCTTCGGATGACTCCGATCGATCAGGAGTCCTGAAGCCGGTCGCTGATCTTTCGGCAGGCCGCGCCAAGCGCCTCGAATTCGTCGCAGGAGAGCGCCGAAACCAGGTGGCTGCGCACGCTGTCGACGTGATCCGGCGCTGCGCTGACGAGCGTGTTCCATCCGATGTCGGTGAGCACGGCGAATGAGCCCCGACGATCGACCGGGCACTGCTCACGGGCGACCAAGCCAGCACCTTCCATGCGATCGATCTGGTGCGAGAGTCGGCTGCGCGACGAGAGCGTGCGCTCGGCGAGGTCGCTCATGCGCATGCGGCGATCAGGGGATTCGGACAGCCACACGAGGATCTCGTAGTCGGCCAGCGTGATCCCGTGCTGTGCCTGAATCTCGCGGTTCAGTCGCTCATTGAGCAAGGTCGAGGCACTGAGCCATGCACGCCAGGAGGACTGCTGCTCCTCGGTCAGCCATTCGCCCATGAAGAGGAGTCTACCCGCGATGGTTGAATATCTAACTATCCTCGGAATGGAGTTCCCAGATGCGGACGCCTCCGATGATTCCGGACGAATTCGGAATGATCTGTCCCTTGGGGCCGATGTCGGTGATGCTCACGTGCTTGGCATTGCCCCCGCCGACGTAGAGATGATCGAACCAGAGCATGTCGTGGAAATACGAGACAGCGCGCCGCACTCGTTTGAGCCACTTTTCGGTGCCGATGTCCTTGCGGGCCGCGTTGCCCAGCGCGATATCGATGGTGTCGCCGTCGCGGAAGGGCCCGTGCGAAAGCTCGAGATGCGGCAGGAGCCGTCCGCCGTTGAACACTGCTGTGCCCACCCCCGTGCCGAGGGTCATGACGAATTCGAGCCCCTTGCCCTGCGCCACGGCGCACCCTTGCATGTCGGCATCGTTGACGACCTTCGTGGGAACGCCCAGGAGTTCGGCCATGGCCGAGCCGAGGTCGAACTCCGACCAGGCCTGCGCGAGGTCGGCATCGCGAGGGCCGCCGTACTCGCGCCGTGACAGGGACGGCACGTCGATGACCCGACCCTGACGCACGAGGCCGGGAAAGCCGACCGAGGCGCGGTGGGCACCGGTCATCGGTTCGACGAGTCGTGCGATGGCTTCGACGAGCACGTGCGGTGGGCACGGGTACGGGGTGTCGATACGCACCCGCTCGGTGGTCATCTGGCCGACCGGATCCAGCACTGAGGCCTTGAGCCCACTGCCACCGATGTCAATCGAGAGGGTGTGGACCTCAGATGGCCAGGTGGTGCCGGTCGCTGCCGTGGTCACGTGTGCTCCAGTCGAAGTGGGGTCGTCATGATCCGACGGGGGCCGGCCACGTGGTGGCTCCGGTCGGAAGGGTGAGGATCTCAGAACCGGTTGCCGTGACGACGAGGGTGTGCTCGAACTGCGCGGTGCGCAGGAGGTCCTTGGTGACCACTGTCCAGCCATCGGACCAGATGTCGTAGTCGTACGACCCGAGGGTGAGCATCGGCTCGATCGTGAACGTCATGCCGACCTCGAGGATGGTGTCGGCGCGAGGGTCGTCGTAGTGCGGAATGACGAGGCCGGTGTGGAACGAGGTTCCGATGCCGTGCCCGGTGAAGTCGCGAACCACGCCGTAGTCGAAGCGCTTGG
>WLND01000123.1 GCA_009726075.1 Actinomycetota bacterium | reverse complement strand
GCCCGAGACACGGAATCCGAACGCCAGGAAGCTCGACTTCGCCGGGCTCTCGATCTCCGTGATCGGCCTCGTCCTGCTCGTGTACGGCATCATCCACGCCTCCGAAACGAAGGACTGGCTGGCCCTGGCGGTCCTGCTTCCGATTATCGGCGGCCTGCTCGTCATCGCCCTGTTCCTTGTCCTCGAGGCACGCAGTGATCACTCGAGCTTCGACGTCTCGCTCTTTCGCAATCGTGGGTACGCGGTCAGCCTCGTTGCCGTGAGCCTCTCGTTCTTCGCCCTCTCGGGGCTCACGTTCTCCCTGCCGTTCTACCTGCAGATCCTGCGCGGCTACAGCACCCTGGTCGCTGGCCTGTGCTTCGTGCCGTTCGCGGTCGGGCAGCTGCTCGCGGCTCCGCGCAGCGCCAAGATGGTGCTCCGATTCGGCTACCGCAAGGTGATGACGACCGGGCTGGTGCTCGTCACGATTGCGCTCATCGGGCTCTCGCAACTGCAGCTCGACAGCCCCCTGTGGTTCCTGCTCACGGTGTTCTTCGTGTTCGGCTTCGGGATGGGCAATGTCATCGCACCAGGCTCGACGGTGATGCAGAACGTGCTGCCGCTGGCCCGGGTCGGGGCTGGGTCAGCAGTGCAGAACACGGTGAGACAGGTCTTCGGAGCGCTTGGGGTTGCCATCATCGGCACGATCCTCGCCACCCAGTACGCGAGCAATGTGGCGCCGGTCCTCGACACCCTGCCGCCAGCCTTTCCCGACGCGGGCAAGGAGGCTGCGAGCGAGTCGATCATCGCGACGGTCGCCGTGCTCGGCCAGGCGTCAGCCGAGGGCCTGCCGGCGTCCACCGTCGCCTCGGTTCAGGCAGGCGCGTTCGATGCCTTCCTCAGCGCCACGCATGTCACGTCGATCATCTCGCTCGTCGTCGTCGGTATCGCCGCGATCATCGTCGGGTTCTTCCTGCCGCACATCAGCCCGCCCACGGCGGCAATGGAGCGAGGTCTCGGCCCCAAGCCGGTCGATCCGGCTGACGAACTCATCCACGACGAGACCGAGTCCTATGGCCGCGAGGTCGACGCAGAGTACGTCGAGAAGCCCGGGCCTGCCGACGCATAGCAGCCGGTTGGCTGAGTGCCTCGGATCAGCGGGCTGTCTCGCGCCATCCGTTGGTGATGGGCAGCCGGCGGTCGCGTCCGAAGGCCCGCAGCGAGATCTTCGTGCCCGGCGGGAACTGGCGGCGCTTGTACTCGGCGGTGTCGGTCATGCGTAGCACCCGCTCGACGAGATCGGCGTCGAATCCGGCATCGACGAGGGCCGAAGCGCCCTGATCGGCCGAGACGTAGCCCTCGAGAATGGCGTCGAGCACCGCGTAGTCGGGCAGCGAATCGCTGTCGAGCTGCCCGGGCCGCAGCTCGGCGCTCGGCTCCTTGACGATGCTGTTCGGCGGAATCGGCGGGGTCAGGCCCTGCGCCGCGGCGAACTCGTTTCGCCAGCGAGACAGCGCCCACACCAATGTCTTTGGGACGTCCTTGATCGGAGCGAACCCGCCGACGCTGTCGCCGTACAGCGTTGAGTAGCCGACCGAGAGCTCGCTCTTGTTCCCCGTGGTGAGCACGAGGTGCCCCTCCTGGTTCGAGATACCCATGAGGGTCGTGCCTCGCACCCGTGCCTGCAGGTTCTCCTCGGCAAGTCCGGTCAGGCCGAGGGTCGCCAGGAACGCATCGACCATGGGGGCGATCGGCACGGTTCGCAGGTGCAGCCCGCAGCGCGTTGCGAGGTCGTCGGCGTCGTCCATCGAATGATCTGATGAGTATTCGCTTGGCAGCGAGACGCCGTACACGCGGTCTGCGCCGAGGGCATCGCATGCGATCGCCGCGACGAGGGCTGAGTCGATGCCACCCGACAGGCCGAGGATGACGCTTGGAAAGCCGTTCTTGTTCACGTAGTCACCAAGTCCGCAGACGAGGGCCTGATAGACCTCCTGCAGCTCGGGGAGTCTCGGAGCGACGCTCCCTGGAGCAGCCGGCCCGCTGGGGACGGGCGCCGCCACCAGTTCGACGGCAGCCCCCGAAGGCGGAGCCACCGGGAGTTCGAGATCGGTGACCAGGAGGCAGGACTCGAACTGCGGCGCGCGGGCCAGCACCGCGCCGCTCGGATCGACGATGATCGAGTCGCCGTCGAAGACGAGTTCATCCTGCCCACCGAACAGGTTGACGTAGGCAAGGGTGCAGCCAGACTCGACCGCGCGCGATGAGCACAGGGCGAGCCTCGTATCGTCCTTGCCGCGCTCGTAGGGGGAGGCGTTGACGACGAGCAGCAGGCCCGCCTGCGCCTCGCGGGCCCACTCGACCGGCCCGCCCGCCTGCCAGAGGTCCTCGCAGATCGCCAGGGCGACGGTGACCTCGCCGAGGCGCAGGAGCACTGGCTCCTGGCCACTTCGGAAGTACCGGGCCTCGTCGAACACGCCATAGTTGGGCAGGTGGTGCTTCACGTAGCGGGCAACGATGGTGCCGCGGTGCATGACTGCGACGGCGTTGACGGGGGCCCCCTCATGATCGAGGTAGCCGACGATGCACGCGATGTCGCCGTGGCCGTCGGTGGCAAGGTCGGCGGCGAGGCCCCGTGCGGCGGCGAGCGATGCCTGCTGGAACGAGGGTCGAAGGGCAAGGTCCTCGACGGGGTAGCCGGTGAGCATCATCTCGGGGAACGCGACGAGCTGGGCGCCGCGGCCGGCTGCATCGCCGACGCTCTGGCGTACCTGCCGTGCGTTGCCGTCGAGGTCGCCGACCTTGGAGTTGACTTGGGCGAGGGCGATTCGCAGGCTGGGCACAACGTGAGGCTATCGAATCACCCCGTCCGGTTAACCCGGCTGTAACACGGCAGGGGCCAGTATGGGAGTCAGAGAGAAGTTGCCAATGAAGGCGGACGCCCCAGGGATGCGGCGCGTTGAGAGGTGGGGTCATGGACAAGCAGGCTGAATTCGTGCTTCGTACCATCGAGGAGCGCGACATCCGGTTCGTTCGGCTGTGGTTCACCGACGTTCTCGGGACCCTCAAGTCCGTGGCAATCGCGCCAGCCGAGCTCGAGGGAGCCTTCGCGGAGGGCATCGGCTTCGATGGCTCCGCGATCGAGGGGTTTGCCCGGGTCTACGAATCAGACATGCTGGCCAAGCCCGACCCGGCCACGTTCTCGCTGCTGCCGTGGCGCAACGAGGGGCCGGGGGTGGCGAGGCTGTTCTGCGACATTCTGATGCCTGACGGCTCCCCGTCGTATGCAGATCCGCGGTACGTGCTCCAGCGCACGCTGACCAAGGCCGCCGACCTGGGCTTCACCTTCTACACCCACCCTGAGGTCGAGTTCTACCTGTTCAAGCAGGCGCCGTCGCCCGGCCAGCAGCCGATCCCGGCCGACAGCTACGGCTACTTCGACAACACCCCGCACGGGGTGGCGCAGGACTTCCGCCGGCAGGCCATCACGATGCTCGAGCAGATGGGCATCTCGGTCGAGTTCTCCCACCACGAGGGCGGGCCTGGGCAGCAGGAGATCGACCTCCGCTACGCGGATGCCCTGACCACCGCCGACAACCTCATGACCTTCAA
This sequence comes from Actinomycetota bacterium, assembly GCA_009726075.1. Classification (GTDB taxonomy): domain Bacteria; phylum Actinomycetota; class Actinomycetes; order S36-B12; family S36-B12; genus WLND01. Next base: position 2,318 of record WLND01000123.1, on the reverse strand, counting down.
GCTCGTCATCCAGGAGGTGGCGCTTGAGCAGGGGCTGTTCGCCTCGTTCATGCCCAAGCCGTTCCGCGACCACCCCGGCAGCGGCATGCACACCCATCTGTCGCTGTTCGAGGGCGACCGCAACGCCTTCTTCGAGGCCGGCGCCGAGTACCAGCTCTCGAAGGTGGCGCGCTCGTTCATCGCCGGGCTCATCACCCACGCGCCCGAAATCACGGCTGTCACCAACCAGTGGGTGAACTCCTACAAGCGCCTCGCGGGCGGGGCAGAGGCGCCGGCCTGGGTCTGCTGGGGTCACAACAATCGTTCGGCAATGATCCGGGTCCCGATGTACAAGCCGGCCAAGGGCAACAGCACGCGCATCGAAGTGCGCTCGCTCGACAGCGCGACCAACCCGTACCTCGCGTTCGCGGTGATGCTTGCTGCCGGCCTCAAGGGCATCGAGGAGGGCTACGAGCTCCCGGCAGGGGCGGAGGACGATGTGTGGGCCCTCACGCCCGCCGAGCGCCGCGCGATGGGCATGAAGCCGCTTCCGTCCAGCCTCAATCAGGCCATCACCGCGATGGAGCGATCCGAACTCGTCGCCGAGACCCTCGGTGAGCACGTCTTCGACTTCTTCCTGCGCAATAAGCAGGCGGAGTGGGAGGAGTACCGACGTCAGGTGACGCAGTGGGAGCTGGACCGGTACCTTCCATTGCTGTGACCACTTCGGACCCGACATTGCACCCGACGGTGCTCGTGATCCAGAACGATCCAACCGATCCGCCACTGCTCGCAGGGGAATGGCTCGGTGAGGCCGGGCTACGGCTCGAGCTCGTCGAGGCGTGGTCTGGTGGGCCGTGCCCGACTGCGGTGCCGGCGTCGGTATCCGGCATCCTGGTGCTCGGCGGCACGCCCAATGCTCACGACGACATCGCTGCGCCGTGGCTCCCGGCAGTGCGGGCCCTCATGGCCGATGCGGTCGACAACGACGTGCCAGTGCTCGGCCTATGTCTCGGGGGCCAGCTGCTGGCGGCGGCCCTCGGCGGACGCGTCGAGCTCTCCGCGAACACCGAGGTGGGCCTGGTCTACGTCGAGCGAACAGAGGCGGGCCTGCTCGATCCCGTGATGGCGCAGATCGATGCCCCCGGCGATCGGATTCCGGCGACGCAGTGGCACCAGGACCAGATCGTCGAGCTCCCGGAGGGCGCGCTGGTCCTTCTCACCAATCCCGCCTGCCGCGTCCAGGCCTTCAGATACGGCGCGAGCGCCTACGGCCTGCAGATGCATCCCGAGATCGACGCTCGGGCCTTCGATGAGTGGGCAACCGAGGTCGACGACGCCCTGCTGCGCTCAGGCACCACGGGTGCCCAGGCGGCTGCAGAGGTGCGGCTGGCCCAGGGCCCGCTCGTCGCGGCCTGGCGGCCGATGATCCTCGCCTGGGCCGATCTCGTCTGGGCGTACGCCACTGATCGGCGCTGACCGTGGCAAGTGATGCCGCGCTGGCGCGACTCGGCTTCATCGACCTCGACAGGGCCAGGAGGCTCATCGACAGCGACGTGTTCGCGCCGTTCGTCGGCGACGAGGGCGCCGATATGGCGATGCTCGGGAGCATCGGTGCCGCGGCCGACCCCGACATGGCGCTCCTGCTGTTCGTCCGGCTGCTCGAGGCCTGCGACGACCAGCGCCGGCGGCGGATGACGTCGTCGCTCCTCGCCGATGACGACCTGCGCGGCAGGCTCTTCGACGTCCTCGGGATGTCGGAGGCCCTGGGCGAGTTCCTCATTCGACACCCGGCGAAGTGGGAGGTCCTCGTCGACGCCGATGCGCTCACGGTGGCGCCATCGGCGGTGCGCACGAGACAGGCCCTCATGCATGCCGTTGGCGCAGATCCCGATGCTCCCGTGCCTGTCGCGTCCGGTGACCAGGGGAGCCTGCTCGACGACCTCCGCGTGGCCTACCGGGTCCACCTCCTGGGCATCGCGGCGCGCGACCTGGCGGGCCTGGCGTCAATGGACGTCGTCGCTGCCTGGCTGTCCGACCTGGCCGACTCGGTGCTCGAGGCGGCGCTCGCCGTCGCGCGCGCCGGTTTGCCGGCCGATGCCGTGCCCTGCTCGTTCGCGATCATCGGCATGGGCAAGTGCGGTGGGCGCGAGCTCAATTACGTGAGCGACGTCGACGTCATCTTCGTGGCCGAAGCCCTTCCCGGCAGCCAGTCTCTGCTCGGCAGCGACGATGCACCCGCCGACGAAGCTGGCGCCCTCCGTACCGCCACCGCGCTGGCCACCGGTGTCATGCGCGCCTGCAATGCCGCGACGTCGGAGGGCACCATCTGGGAGGTC
>WLND01000122.1 GCA_009726075.1 Actinomycetota bacterium | reverse complement strand
GGCCACGGCAACCGCCAACGCGGAGGGCATGCCCGGCGACCCCTGCTCGACCCCCGGCCTCGTCAAGGTGCTCGGCTCGGGCACCATCGAGTGCCTCAACGGCTCATGGGCCCCGAGCATGAAGCAGCCGGGTGGCGCAGCGGCCAGCCCCACGGGGCCCGCAGCGTCGACCGCAACCGCAGCCGAGATCTTCGCGTCGGTCGGCCCCGTCCTGACCCAGGACACCTTCGCCAGCACCGCGAAGCAGGTCGCCGACCCCAGCGCCGTGCGATTGCCCGACGGCCGCGTCCGCATCTTCGCCTGGGTCAACCCGACCGGGCTGCGCACCGCGACCTCCACCGACCAGACCGGCACCACGTTCGTCGCCGATGCCACGAACCCGCTCCCGACAATGGCCGGGCAACCCCGAGTCGTCCGGGTCGACGCAACCAGCGTGCGCCTGTTCACCGTGGCGGGTGGCAACATCAACGCAGCCATCAGCCACGACAACGGCATCACCTTCGCCGACGAGGGGCCCGTGATCACCACGGCGCAGGCCGGGTTCGAACCGGGCACGCTGTCGCTGGTGAAGCAGGGCAGGCAGTACCGCGCCTACTTCTCGAACCTCGAGAAGCCCGGCGAGCGGGCCGCCCGGGTCATGAAGACCGCGACGAGCACCGACATGCTGCACTGGACCGTCGGCCCAACCCTGAGCATGAGCGGCTCGCATCCGTTCGCCCTCATCGACGCCAAGGGCAGGATCGCCCTCTACTACGCCGCCGATCGCGGCACCAGTTACGGCGTGTTCGTATCGACGAGCAAGAACGGCACGAGCTTCAGCAAGGAGAAGCTCGTCATGGCCGGAGCCGGCGACCCCGACATCATCAGCGCCGGCAAGAACAAGTGGCTCATGTACTACGGCACCGAAGTGTCGCCCGCCATGGGATTCGGCGTCATGGCAGCAAAGTCCATCGGAAACGCGATTCCCTAGGCACAACTGCGCGACAATCAGCCCATGGCATCGCTCATGGCCCGGTCCGGGTGGCTGACCCGCTGGGCCACCGATGCCCCGATTCAAGTGGGCATCGCCGGCGCATCATGGGCGATAGCCGGCACGTTCGCCCGGGGCCTGCTGCCCCGCACCCCGATGCAGCAGGCAGTCGCCACCGGCGTGGTCGCGGCAACGCACTACCAATTGACCGCAACCGCCTGGGCGACGATGCAGGCCCTCGGCGCGCGACCCGGTGAGCGGCCCGACACGCGCGCCAACCTCGTCATCGCCGGCGTAGGCATCATCGGAGGGCTCGCCGTATCGGCCGCAACGAGCCCGCGGGCCGAGGACTCCCTCGCCGCCTCGACAGCGGCCACGGCCGGACGCATCACCGCATTCGCCGCACTGGCCGGCGGCTCGTCTGCCGCGTGGGATGCCGTGCTTCACCGCCGGCTCGGCCTGCGACCTGGCCTCGACACCACGCTCGTGCCCGCGGTCGCCACCGGTGCCGTTGTCGTGGCCGCGAGCATCCTCAGCCGAAGTCGGCGGGCCGCGGCGTACGGAGTGGTTGCCCCCGAACGCCACGCGGTCGGCGGTGTCGATCGGCGAGCAGTCACCCGGGCGGCCGCCGTAGGCGTGGTCTCGGGCCTCGGCTTCGCCGCTGCCACCACCGGTGAGCAGGTGCTCGCTCGCGGCCTCGAGGCCGGCATGGCAAAGGTGATCGGACGCCAGCCGGGCGCGCTCGGGTCCCTGGCCGCTCATGCGCTCATCCTTGGGAGTATGACCGCCGCCGGGGCCACCGCACTGAACGCCGTTACCCGGCGCATCCAGCGGCGCGACGACATCGTCGAGCCCGCCTACCCCGCGCCGCCGACATCGTCCAACGTCTCTGCCGGCCCGGCGAGCGCCATGCCCTTTGCCTCCCTTGGCAAGGAGGGCCGGCGATTCGTCCTCATGGCACTCACCGCCGATGCAATCACCGAGGTCATGGGGCAGCCGGCGATCGACCCCGTCCGCGTCGTCGGCGGCTTCGAGTCCGCCGCAGACCTCGGCGAGCGAGCCCTCCTCACGTTGCACGACATGGAGGCGTGCGGTGCCTACGAGCGCGGCCTCGTCTGCGTCGGCTCGCCCACCGGCGTCGGCTACTTCAACTACTCCGTCGCCGAGGCGCTCGAGTACCTGACCCTCGGCAACTGCGCGATCGTCGTGCCGCAGTACGCCCTCGTACCATCAGCCCTCGCGCTCACCGCAACGAACGATGCCGAGCAGCTCACCCGGCTCGTCCTCGAGGGCGTGCGCGCCCGCGTGGCGTCCATGCCGGAGTCGTCACGTCCACGCATCGTCCTGATCGGCGAAAGCCTCGGGGCCAATGTCGCCCTCGACCTCGCGGCCACGAGCGCGGGGGTGCCGTGGCTTCCCGAACTCGAAGAGCTCGGCGTGTGCGGCGGGCTCTACCTCGGGGTGCCGTTTCGCACCCGGCTCTGGAATGCCTGGCGGCACGACCCGCACGCGGTTGATCCGCAGGGCCGGCTCCTCCTCGTCAGCGATCCGGTCGAGGCCACCGAGCTCGCGCCTGGCGAAGCGCGCCATCTCATGGTCGTGCACCACGACGACCCGGTGAACAAGTACGGCTTCCGCATGGTGCTCCAGCCGCCCTGGTGGATGGGCGCACCCAAGACCCGTCCGCCGCTCGTGCCTCGCGAGGTGAAGTTCCGCCCGATCACGAGCTTCGCCCTCGCAACCGTCGACCTGCTCAACGGCATGAACTCCAAGCCCGGCACGTTCATCAGGCAGGGGCACGACTACCGCATCGACATCAGGCTCGGACTCGAGCGGGCGTTCGGGCTCGCCTCGACCGATGAGCAGGCCGAGGCGATCGAGGCGGCACTGCGCAGGCGCGAGCAGCAGTGGGCGACCCGTCGCATGGTGGCCCGCAAACTCGATCGGGCCCGGCGCTCGATCGACCGCCAGCTGGCCGAGTGGGGGTCGTCGACCATCGAGATCGCCGACCTCGACCCCCGGGACGGCGAGGCCCTCGGCGCCCTTGCCCGGCTCGGCGTGATCAGCGGGCCCCCCGGCGCGTAGCCGGTCGCGCCCGGCCACCTTGGTCGATACCCCTCCCCGCCGATCCCCGTCTCGGTAGCCTCAGCCATGACCTTGAACACCTCAGTTCGCCTTGCCCGACGGCCGGCCGGCATGCCGGTGAATGACGACTGGCTCATCGAGGCTGCCCCGGTGCCCGAGCCAGGCCCCGGCGAGTTCACCGTCCGCATGCAGCTCATCTCGCTTGACCCCGCCATGCGCGGCTGGCTCGACGACCGCCCGAGCTACCTGCCGCCCGTAGCCATCGGCGAGGTCATGCGCGCCATGGCCATCGGCGAGGTGGTGTCGTCGCAGCACTCCGGCTTCGCCGAGGGCGCGATCGTGCTCGGCACGTTCGGGGTGCAGGAGTACGCGGTTTCGGACGGAACGGGGGTCACGCTGGTCAATTCACGGCTCGGCACTCCATCGATGTACCTCGGCATTCTTGGCACGACCGGGCTGACCGCCTACTTCGGGCTGATGGAGCTCGGCAAGCCGCGGGCGGGCGACACGGTCGTGGTGTCCGCAGCAGCCGGGGCCGTCGGGTCGGTCGTCGGCCAGCTCGCGAAGATCAACGGCTGCCGGGTGGTCGGCATCGCGGGAGGCTCCGAGAAGTGCGCCTACGTGGTCGACGAGCTCGGGTTCGACAGTGCCATCGACTACAAGGCGCCCGGTCTTCGCCAGGCGCTGGCCCAGGCCTGCCCCGATGGCATCGATGTCTACTTCGACAACGTCGGCGGGCCAGTGCTCAATGCCGCCCTCGGCACCCTTGCCATGGGCGCCCGCGTCGTGATCTGCGGGGCGATCTCGCAGTACAACGCCGAGGTGGCCACCCCCGGGCCGTCCAACTACATGAGCCTGCTCGTCCGCCGGGCCACGATGTCGGGGTTCCTCGTGTTCGACTACGCCGCCGAATACCGAACGGCACGCAAGCGCCTGGCCAAGTGGGTTGCCGACGAGGCGCTCACCGCCCCCGAGACCCTCGTCACGGGCACGGTCGCTGACTTCAATGACGTGCTCCTGCGGCTGTTCAGCGGCGACAACGTCGGCAAGCTCATCTTGGACGTTCGCCCCGGCTAGCGTCCGGCCGAAGGCGCTCGCCCACGAGGTCGAGCGGTAGGGCAGGGCTCATGTGACCTGAGCGTCCGACCATGGTCGTGTTGCTGACCAGTGCATTGAGCACTGCCTCCTCGACCGCCTGCACGGTCGCCGCGTAGAAGCCGTCCATCCGGTTCCAGGGGACCAGGCTCATCGCGCGCAGTTCGACGCTCGCCGACGGGCCGCTCGGAAAGCCGCTGTCGAGGGCCCCGGGGTTGCCGGTCGAGAAGGCCAGGAAGATATCGCCGCTGAAGTGGCCGCCGGTCGTGCCGGTGCGCGCCAGCCCCATCGGCACTCGGCGGGCCAGGGCCTCGCACTGCTGCGGCAGCATCGGCGCGTCGGTCGCCACGATGGCGATCACCGAGCCTGCCCCAGCGACCGGGTGCTTGTCTCGCTCGAGCCAGTCGGACGACCCCATCGGAAAGGGCACGTCGAGGTCGCCCATCGGCACGCCGTTGATCATCAGCTCTCGACGGTCGCCGAAATTCGCCTGCAGGAACACCGCGACCGTGTAGTCGCGGCCCCCGATGCGGACGATGCGCGATGCCGTGCCGTTGCCGCCCTTGAATCCGTAGCAGTTCATGCCGGTGCCGCCACCCGCCGAGCCCTCGACCACCGGGCCGCTGCTGGCAGCGTCGATGGCCGCACCGGCATGCTCGGGCGTGACGAACGGCTCGTTGATGCTGTTGAGGTAGCCGTCCCAGGTCTCGGCAACGACAGGCAGCAGCCACTCGGCCGCATGCTCGGGCCTATTGCGCGCCATCCAGTCGATCACTCCCCTATGCACCGTGCCGACCGCATGGGTGTTCGTGATCATGACAGGGCCGGTGAGCGCGCCGGTCTCTCGGATCCAGTGCGACCCCGTCATCTCGCCGTTGCCGTTCAGCGAGTAGATCGCAGCGGGCACCGAGGTCGTGACACTGTCCCGGCCGAGGGGCAGGATCGCGGTCACCCCCGTGCGCGCGCACACGGCAGGGTCGTCGCCATCGGTGACGAGGGTGACCATCCCTACCGAAACGCCCGGAACGTCGGTGATGGCGTTCAGCGGTCCCGGGGTTCCGTCGCATCTGATGCCGAGATCCCGTGCCCGCATTCGCTTCTCCACTCGTTCGTCACGGATCGATGACTCGATCCGTAACGTAGTGGTGACCCAGTGCCGCACATGCGACTCGGCGGGCAGGCGCTAGGACGCCGCCTCGCCCGCCCCGACCGCAGCCCGCACGAGCTTGACCAGTTGGACGATGATCGCGATCGACGAGCCGATCATGGCGACCACGAGGATGAGACGGACAAGGACCGTCCAGCCATAGGCGAAACTCGAGAAGTCGAACGGAAACACCTGGTACCCGCGCACGGCAACCGCGAGGCTCACGACCGCAAGGACGAGCTCGCAGGTTGCCTTGAACCACGGCACGTCGTAGACGAGGTACAGGACGTTCGCGATGAAGCTCAGGCTGAGCGAGAGATTGACGAGCCACAGCACCAGCACGAAATCGGCGGTGAGGACGTCCCAGGACTCCCACCCGGGGCGGCCATTGATGAGGTACAGCAGCACCGCATTGATGATGATCGCAATGACGTAGCCCGCTCGACGCCCAGCGGCCGAGCTGCGTCTGGACGGCTTCTTGACTGTCTGCACATCGCTCATGACATCTGCTCCCCCACCTAAGTCGACGATTCCACGGTAGGTCGACTGAATCCACGGTAGGTCGACTGAATCCACGCCACGAGGGCCGATGGTCCCGGCTACGCACCGCGCTGAGTCGGATCGCCGGCCCGCACACGCGTCGC
>WLND01000121.1 GCA_009726075.1 Actinomycetota bacterium | reverse complement strand
CTGTCGCGCGAATCCAGCAGGTTCGCCAATGTGCTCGAGGGCCTCGGCGTGCAGCCCGGCGAAATCATGTTCGGCCTGAGCGGGCGACTGCCCGACCTGTATGTCGCCATGCTGGGCGCGCTCAAGGCACGCTGCGCGGTGGCGCCGCTGTTCTCGGCGTTCGGCCCGGATCCCGTGCGCCAGCGGATGCAGGCCGGACGGGGCCGGGTGCTCGTCACGACCGCAGATGCCTATCAGCACAAGATCGCCCCGATTCGAGACCAGTTGCCGGACCTCGTCCACGTGCTCCTCATCGGGCCGCTCTCGGAGATCGCCCCCGAGCCGGGGGTGCACTGGCTCGCGCCGTTGATGGCTGAGGCGAGCGACACGTATCTGATCGAGGAGACAAACCCCGAGGATGCGGCGTTCGTGCACTTCACGAGCGGCACGACGGGTATGCCGAAGGGCGCGGTGCACGTGCACGATGCCGCGGTGGCCCATCATGCGACCGGGCGATTCGCACTCGACCTGCGCGATGGCGACGTGTTCTGGTGCACGGCCGATCCGGGCTGGGTGACGGGCACGTCATACGGACTGGTCGCGCCGCTCACCTGCGGGGTCACGTGCGTCATCGACGAGTGCGAGTTCGACGCCTTCCGCTGGATGGACATCCTCGAGCGCGAACGCGTGAACGTCTGGTACACCGCCCCTACCGCCCTGCGCATGCTGATGAAGGCGGGACGCGCCCCGATCGCCGGACGTGACCTCAGTGCCCTCCGCCATGTTGCGAGCGTCGGCGAGCCACTCAACGCGGAGGTTGTCGCATGGGGGGAGGAGCTGCTCGGCAAGGCCATCCACGACACGTGGTGGCAGACCGAGACTGGCGCGATCATGATCTCGAACTTCGCCAGCATGCCGATCCGTCCAGGCTCGATGGGCAAGCCCTTGCCCGGCATCGAGATCCGCCTCGTCCGCCACAACGACGAGGGGGAGCGCGTGCTGTCGGCCGACGGGGAGCCGGTGCTCGTCGACCAGCCGGGGGAGCAGGGTGAACTGGCCATCCGCACGCCGTGGCCGTCGATGATGCGCGCCTACCTCAATGCCCCGGAGCGATACGCCGCATGCTTCGCCGGCGGCTGGTACCTGTCGGGCGACCTCGCTCGCATCGACTCCGACGGCTATGTGTGGTTCGTCAGTCGCGGTGATGACGTGATCAAGTCTGCCGGGCACCTCATCGGCCCCTTCGAGGTCGAGAGCGTGCTCATGGAGCACCCGGCGGTGGTGGAGGCGGCCGTCATCGGTGTGCCTGACCCGATGGTCGGCGAGACCGTGCAGGCCTTCGTGGCCCTCGGTTCCGGTGTGCGGCCAACCGAGGCCCTTCAGCGCGACATCATCGGGTTCGCGCGCAAGCGACTCGGATCGGCGGTGGCTCCGCGCAAGGTCATGTTCGAGCCGGTGCTCCCGCATACCCAGAGCGGCAAGATCATGAGGCGGGTGCTCAAGGCTCGCGTGCTCGGCCTGCCCGACGGAGACCTGTCGACGCTCGGGGCGCAGCGGTGACCGGGCGCCAGCGAGCGAGGACATCCCCCGACCTGCTCGAGTTGCATAGGCAGATGCTGCGGATCCGGCGCTTCGAGGAGCGCTGCGCGGAGCTTTACTCTGCCGAACGCGTGCGGGGCTTCGTCCACCTCTACATAGGACAGGAGGCGGTCGCGACCGGGGTGATCGCGAATCTCGAGCCGGACGATGCCCTCGTGACCACCTACCGCGACCACGGCCACGCATTGGTGCGCGGGATCGCGATGGACGCGATCATGGCCGAGATGTTCGGGCGGATCGAGGGGGTGTGCCGCGGTCGCGGAGGCTCGATGCACCTCTTCGATGCGGCGACGAGGTTATACGGCGGCAATGCAATCGTGGGGGGCGGCATCCCCCTTGCGGTCGGACTCGCGCTCGCCGACTCGATGCTTGGCCGGGAGCGGGTCACGGCCTGCTTCTTCGGCGAGGGAGCCATGGCCGAGGGCGAGTTCCACGAGGCGGCCAATCTTGCTGCCCTGTGGCACCTACCGGTCCTGTTCGTCTGCGAGAACAACCGCTACGCGATGGGCACGGCGCTGGACCGCTCAGAGTCGGAGACCAACCTCGCGGTGAAGGCCGCGTCGTACGAGATCCCGGCGTGGTCGTGCGATGGGATGGACGTCGAGGCAATGTGGCAGACCGCCGATAGGGCCGTTGCCCATATCAGGTCCGGGGGCGGGCCGGTGTTCCTCGAGGCACGCACCTACCGCTTCAGGGCGCACTCGATGTACGACCCCGATCGCTACCGCGACAGGGCCGAGATCGAGCAGTGGAAGCAGCGCGATCCGCTGGCACTCTCAGAGGAGCGCCTGCGCGACACCGGACTCGCCGACGATGAAGCGCTCCAGGGCATTGATGCAGGGGTCATGGCAGAAGTCGATCGCTCGGTCGCCTTCGCCGAGGCGGGTCACGATGAGCCGATCGCCGACCTGCTGCGCTTCGTCCTGAGCGATGGGGCCGCCGGGCCCAGCGAGCGTGCGTCGTGAGCGGCGCGCGCGCCCTTGCGCATCCGAAGTCTCGCCCCGGGCCCCCGCCCGAGGCCGCCGCGAGGCCAATGACCTACCGCGAGGCCATGCGTGAGGCGATCCGAGAGGCCATGATCCGCGATGATCGCGTATTTCTCATGGGGGAGGACGTCGGACGCTACGGGGGCGGCTTCGGAGTGAGCCTGGGCCTGCTCGAGGAGTTCGGCGAGGCCCGGATCCGCGATACGCCGCTATCGGAGTCGGGGTTCGTCGGCGCGGGCATCGGCGCTGCCCTCGGCGGCATGCGGCCCATCGTCGAAATCATGACCGTGAACTTCTCGCTGCTCGCCCTCGACCAGATCCTCAACTCGGCCGCGACGATGCTGCACATGAGCGGCGGCCAGTTCAACGTGCCCCTCGTGATCCGCATGACCACCGGTGGAGGCCGGCAGCTCGCGGCCCAGCACTCGCACTCCCTCGAGGGCTTCTACGCCCACATCCCCGGGCTGAGGGTCCTTGCGCCCGCGACGGTTGCCGATGCACGTTCGATGCTGTGGCCGGCGCTCGAGAGCCCTGATCCGGTGATCATCTTCGAGCACGGTTCGCTCTACAACTCAAGCGACGGCGCGGGAGACCTACCGAGCGGCCCGACCACGGCAGGCATCGAGCACGCGGCCGTTCGCCGTGCGGGCGACGACATCACGCTCGTGACACACGGAGGCAGCCTGCGGCTGTGCCTCGAAGCGGCAGAGGTTCTTGCAGCCGAGCAGATTTCAGCCGAAGTGATCGACCTGCGCGTCCTGCGGCCGATCGATGACGCAACCCTGCTGACTTCGGTGTCCCGAACCCACCGTGCGGTCGTCGTCGACGAGGGCTGGCGCAGCGTGGGGCTCTCGGCCGAGGTTGCGGCACGCATCGGCGAGGAGTGCTTCTACGACCTCGACGCCCCGGTGGCGCGCGTTGCCGCACTTGAGGCCCCCATCGCGTATGCGCGTCACCTCGAGCAGGCCACGCTGCCAAACGTCGATCGCATCGTCGCGGCCGCGCGAGCAACGGTGGGCAGCCGTGAGTGAGTTCCGTATGCCGTCGCTCGGTGCGGACATGACGGAGGGGACGCTGCTGGAGTGGCTCGTGCAGCCCGGCGACGAAGTGCATCGCGGCGACATCGTGGCGGTCGTCGACACTGAGAAATCGGCGATCGAGATCGAGATCTTCGAGGACGGACGATTGGGTCGACTGCTCGTGGAGCCGGGGGAGACCGTGCCGGTCGGAATGCCCCTTGCTGTGATCGAAAAATCGGGGCCGACTCCGATTGCCCGATCCGCTCCTGGTCCCACGCCGGCTTCCGGCCCGGCTCCCACGACGCCGCCACCGCGCGCGCAGCGCCGCGTTGCCGCCTCGCCGCTGGCCAGGCGGCGGGCCAAGGAACTCGGCGTCGACCTCGCTGCGGTGCAGGGCAGCGGCAAGGGCGGGGTGCTCACGGTCGACGACGTCGAGCGATCGGCAGGGGGCGTCGTCCAAAAGGCCTCGGCCGCGCGGGCGGCGACGACCGACGCAGGTGATCGGTCGGCTGCCATGCGCACGGCCATCGGTGCCCTCATGGCAAGGTCCAAGCGCGAGATCCCCCACTACTACCTGCAGAGCACGATCGACATGCGCGCAGCGACCGAGTGGCTTGCCGCCTTGAACGCTGGGCGTCCTGTCGCCGAGCGGGTCCTGACGGCGGCACTGATGCTGAAGGCCACGGCCCTCGCCGTGCGGACGGTGCCAGAACTCAACGGCTTCTATCGCGACGGCACCTTCGAGCAGCAGGACCATGTGCACCTCGGCATTGCCGTGTCGCTGCGCGGGGGAGGCCTGATCGCCCCGGCGCTTCACGACGCCGATGCGCTGCCGATCGAGGAACTGATGCAGCGCATGAAGGATCTCGTCGGGCGGGCGCGGAACGGGCGCCTGCGCGGATCGGAGATGTCGGACCCGACGCTCACGGTCACGAGCCTGGGCGATCGGGGGGCCGAGATAGTCCACGGGGTGATCTACCCGCCGCAGGTCGCGCTCGTCGGCTTCGGCCGCGTCGTCGAACGGCCCTGGGCTGTCGACGGCATGCTCACGGTTCGCCCGACCGTTGCCGTGACCCTCGCCGCCGACCATCGGGTGAGCGACGGCCATCGCGGCGGCCTGCTCCTCGAGGCGATCGACGAACTGCTGCGGCGCCCGGAGGCGTTATGAACGGGCATAAGGCTGCAGGCGACGCAGTGCGCGCACTTGTGCTCGACGAGGTCCTGCGCATCGCACCGGACATCGAACCGTCCGCCTTAGACGATACGGCGGATCTTCGGCGAACGGCCGATCTTGACTCCCTCGATTTTCAAACGCTGATCGAGGCGATCGCAGCCCGCACCGGCGTGGTGGTGCCGGAGGGCGATTACCAGCAGGTGCGAAGCCTTCAGGGCATGACCGACTACATCAGTTCGCGGATGGGCTGACGACCTCATGATTCAAGGAGTGAGAACTATGACAAAGGACACGTGGGTCGTCGGACTCGCCGACCTCGGACGCAAGGACGTCGAGGTCGCCGGAGGCAAGGGTGCCAATCTCGGCGAGCTCGTCCGGGCCGGACTGCCGGTACCTGCCGGTTTCGTCGTCACAGCGCAGGCGTTCATTCGAGCGCTCGAGGCATCTGGGCTCCGCGACGAACTTCGCGATGCGGCAGCACTCGGTGGATTCGATGATCCCGACCGGCTCGAGGAGGCGGCCGGGCGCGCTGGCGACATCATCAGTCGCCTGGAGGTGCCGAAGGACCTGAAGTCGGCGATCCTCGCCGGGTACCACGGGCTCGGAGAGTGGGTGGCCGTCGCGGTTCGATCCTCCGCGACCGCAGAGGACGCCGAGGACACGTCATTCGCCGGCATGAACTCCACGTTCACAAACGTCCTCGGGGATGACGATGTCATCGATGCAGTACGGCGGTGCTGGGCATCCCTCTATGCGCCCCGAGCGCTGTCCTACCGAGCCAGCCAGCGCCTCGTCGAGGAGCCGGCGCTCGCCGTCATCGTCCAGGAGATGGTCGACTCGGAGCGATCGGGCGTGATGTTCACCGCAGACCCATCGACCGGTGACACGTCACGGCTCGTCATCGAGGCAGCCTTCGGACTCGGCGAGGTGGTGGTGTCGGGCGAAGTCGAGCCTGATACCTACGTCGTCGACAAGGAGGGCCCGACACTGGCCTCGGTTCGATTGGGACGCAAGGATGTTGAGATCCGTCGAGGCGATGACGGACGGGACGAGCGCCGCGACCTCACGCCGGGACGAGCCGCTGAGCAGGTGCTCACGGAGAGCGAGGTGCTCGAACTGGCGCGAACGGGCCTGCGCATCCACGCGCATTACGGGCAGCCCCAGGATGTGGAGTGGGCGGCCTCGAAGGGCCAGTGGTTCGTGCTGCAGTCGCGCCCCATCACCACGATGGGG
>WLND01000120.1 GCA_009726075.1 Actinomycetota bacterium | reverse complement strand
GAGCCTCGTCAGCCCCGAGCTCGCCAGCGCGAGCCATGAAGGCGCGGATGTCCTTGGGCAGGCACCCGCCGCCGAAGCCAAGGCCGGCAGCGAGGAACCGATTGCCGATGCGGGTGTCGTAGCCGATGGCCTCGGCGAGCTTCGTGACGTCGGCCCCGGCGGCCTCGCATACCTCGGCCATGGCGTTGATGAAGGAGATCTTGGTGGCAAGGAACGAGTTCGCAGACACCTTGACAAGCTCAGCGGTCGGAAAATCGGTGACGAGGAACGGAATCCCCTCGGCGATCATGGGTGCGTAGACCGCCCGGAGCAGATCCTCGGCGCGCTGGCTGCGGGCACCGACGACGAGGCGATCGGGGTGCAGGGTGTCCTCGACCGCGAAGCCCTCGCGCAGGAACTCGGGGTTCCAGGCCACCTCGACCCCGTGGGCCGCGATCCCCTTCAGGCTCTCCTCGATCGCCGCGGCAGTGCCGACCGGCACCGTCGACTTGCCGACGACGAGGGCGCCCGGCTGCAGGTGCGGGGCAAGGCCCTCGACCGACCCGAAGACCTGGGACATGTCGGCCCGCTGCGACCCGGCAAGCTGCGGTGTGCCCACGCAGATGAAGTGGATGTCGGCGAACTGACCGGCCTCCGCAAGCGAGGTGGTGAACCTCAGCCGGCCCGCCTCGATGTTGCGGGCCAGGACGTCGCCGAGGCCGGGCTCGTAGAAGGGCACCGTGCCGGACTGCAGGATCGCGACCTTGGCCGGGTCGATATCGACCCCGATGACCTCGTAGCCGAGCTCGGCCATGCAGGCCGCGTGGGTCGCGCCGAGGTAGCCGGTACCGATGACGGACAGTCGCAGAGTCATGGTCCAAAGGGTATCGCCGGGGCTGACATCGGGACTGCGACCTCTACGCTGGAGGTGTGGCGGACGGTCAGCAGGCGCGAGTTCGCCGACGGGGCGAGGCCTGGCGTGTGACGGTGCCGGGCGTGCTCGCGGTGGCGCACCTCGCGATCACCAGCATCGGCAGCCCGCCGATCCGTTCGGTGCGCGTTCGCGTGGGCACCTGGCGGGCCCCGAAGGGCTGGGTCGGCGATCCGCGTGTCGCGGGCGTCAGGGAGATCTCGCTGCGGCCGCGGCGCGACGGAGTCGAGGTCAATCTCTCGGTGATCGATCCGGTCGACCCGTCGCTGCTGCTCGCGGCTGTCGTACGGATGCTGCGACCGACGAACCTCGACGTTGGCCCGCTCATGACCCTCGGGCCGGGGCTCCCACCGGAGGCCGGGAGCCTCGCGGGGTGGCTGACCGATGCTGCCTCGATCGGCTCCCAGCCCAATGCCCACCTGCGTCGTTGCGACAGTCTTGTCATTTCGGACGAGGCCGCGCTCGCCGACCTCCCGCGCTCCCGCACGATCGTTGTCGATGGCGCCGGCTGGCGGGTTGACGGTGAATCGCGAGCGGTGCACATCGACCCCGCGGTGCACCGGCCGGTCGGTCGCAGGTCGATCCCCTCCGGGATCGTTGCCGAGGCCGTTGTCGATGGCGGCGCGTTGAGATTGGCGCTGCCCGAGGGCACCGTGATCGTCACCGGCGATCTCGCGCCAACCGACGTCCATCGGCTTCGGTCCGTGAGCGGCGTCTCCGCACGTGATCCGCTGCCTGAGCGGTGGCGAGCCCAGCTCGAGGCATCCGGTGTGGTCGTGATCGACGGAGCTGCCGATTTCCCGGAGCCGGACGATGCCCTTGCCTGGCAGTCAGCGTCGGTGCACGCGCGGCGCTCTGCCCTGCGCTCGACCTCGCCGATGGGTGCCCTTGCTTCGTGGCCGACCGTCTCGGTCGTGCTCGTCACCCACCGCGAACGGTTCCTCGATCATGCGCTGGCACAGCTCGCGAGGATCGAGTACCCGAGGCTTCAGGTGGTCATCGGCCTGCACGGGGTCGAGGTCGACGATAGAACATTCGATGCATTGCAAAACGTGCACGACGTTGCGGTGCAGCGAATTCCGTCCACGACCCCCTTCGGGGCGGCCCTGCAGTTGGCCTGCGACCGGGCAGACGGCACCCTCGTGACCAAGATCGACGACGATGATCACTACGCACCCGAGCATGTCTGGGATCTCGTGCTTGCACGCATGTACTCGGGCGCGCAACTCGTAGGCAAGGCCCTCGACTGGATCCACGTCGAGGCCGAGGACATCACCGCCTTCCGTCCGGTGTATCCGGCCGAGTCGTTCGCGACCTTCGTCGCCGGCGGCACGCTGCTCATCGCCAAGGCCGACCTCGCCGCCTTCGGAGGATGGCGACCGGTGCCGAAGTCTGTCGACCGCGCCCTCATCGAGCAGGTGAAGCGGGCGGGCGGCCTGATCTACCGGACCCACGGCCTCGGCTACGTCTACGTCCGCCATGGCGACGAGCACACCGCCGTCGTCCGCGATGAGCACTTCCTCAAGGAAAACTCGAGCCGGTGGCCCGGACTCATCTCGCATGAGGCTTTTGGGACGGCAACTCCATGAGCGAGCAACTGCCCCGGGTGTCGGTGATCATGCCGGTGATCAACGAGGAGCGGCACCTGGCCGACGCGGTCGAGGGCATCCTCGGTCAGGACTATTCGGGCGATCTCGAGGTCGTCATCGCGGTGGGGCCGTCGCGAGACCGAACGCGGGCGATTGCCGACCACCTTGCCGAGGTCCACCCCAATGTCGTCGTCGTGGCGAACCCCACAGGCCGTACGCCTGCCGGCCTCAACGCCGCGATCGCGCACGCGTCGGGTGAGGTCATCATCCGGGTCGATGGACACGCGATGATCCCGCGCGATTATGCGAGCACGGCGGTCTCGGCCATTGCCGCGACAGGAGCCGACAATGTCGGCGGCATCATGGCGGCGGTCGGCAGCACTGACTTCGAATGCGCTGTCGCTCGCGCGATGACCTCGAAATTCGGAGTCGGGGGAGCCTCGTTCCACGTCGGCGGCGAGCCGGGGCCGGCCCTGACCGTGTACCTCGGGTGCTTCCGCAGGGAGGCTCTCGCGAGGGTCGGCGGCTATGACGACACGATGGAGCGGGCGCAGGACTGGGAGATGAACCTGCGCATCAGGCAGACCGGCGGCATCGTGTGGTTCACGCCGGACCTGCAGGTGACGTACCGGCCGCGACCGACTGTCCGGGCTCTTGCCAAGCAGTACCACGACTATGGGCGGTGGAGGCGCGAGGTCGCACGCCGCCACCCGGACACCATCTCGCTGCGATACCTCGCGGCGCCGGTCGCGGTGGTCGGCATCGCCTTCGGCATCGCGGTCGGCATCGCCGGGGTGGCAATCGGCATCGAATGGCTTGCAGTGCTTGGGTTTGCGGCTCCGCTCGGCTATCTCGCCGCCAACCTCGCAGCGAGTGTTGAGTCGACCATTCGGCGCCCGCGGCTTCGGTGGCGCACGGCGCTGTCGATGCCCATCGTCTACGCGACAATGCACGGGGCCTGGGGGCTGGGCTTCCTGCGGGGGGTTCCGGCGCCGAAGTCGGACGTCACTCCGTGAAGCGCCCGGCCTGGCTTGGCGGCAGCCGTCCGCTTCAATGGTCCGTCGTCGTCGCAGCCCCGGGCGGTGCTGCGGGGGAACAGTGGGGCGACACCTGGTTCGCGCGCGACCTCGTGGCGGCCCTCCGCCGGCGCGGCCAACTGGCCAAGGTGGTGAGCCGAGGCGGGGCCAATTCGCCGGCTCGCGACGACGACGACGTCGTCCTTGTGCTGCGCGGCCTTCGAGCAGTCTCCCCCCGGCCGGGCAAGGGCATTTGGCTCCTCTGGGTAATCTCCCACCCTGAATTGGTCGAGGCAGATGAAGCGGCACGGTTCGACGCTGTATTCGCCGCGAGCGAGCACTGGTCGAGGTCGGCGGAGCTTGGCGCGAGGCCGTTGCTGCAGGCCACGAATCCCGAGCGCTTCTCGCCCACGGCAGCAGAGGCTGATTCGGGAGAGGACATTCTCTTCGTCGGGTCGACCCGGGGCGAGTTCCGCCCGGTCGTGCGTGATGCCCTCGCATGCGGGGCCGAGGTGGCTGTCTATGGCGTCGGGTGGGAGCAGTACCTCGAGCCCGGGCAGATCCGAGGAGAATTCGTTGCCAATGACGGGCTCCCTGCCGCATATGCCAGCGCTGGCGTCGTCCTGAACGACCACTGGAGCGACATGGCGGCCGAGGGCTTCCTGTCGAACAGGCTGTTCGACGCGGCGGCGACGGGCGCCCGGATCGTGAGCGATGAGGCTGTGGGCCTGCGCGACGTCTTCGGCACAGACATCCGCACGTATGGCCATCAATCCGAATTATGCGACCTACTGTCAGGTGACCGAGGCGATATCTTCCCCGGGCGGGCCGCGCGCCTTGCGCTGGCTGCGCGGATCGCGGTCGAGCACAGTTTCGACCAGCGGGCTGGCGAACTCATCGCCGAGGCACAGAGATTGCTGGCCCGATGATCGACGTCAGTATCGTCCTCATCACCTACAACGACGCTGCTCGACTTCCGCGAGCCCTGGCCTCCCTTCAGCGCCAGACCCTGCGCAATCTCGAGATCATCGTGGTCGACGATGCGTCGACCGATGCGACGCAGGGCTTGGTCCTCG
Organism: Actinomycetota bacterium; assembly: GCA_009726075.1. Classification (GTDB taxonomy): domain Bacteria; phylum Actinomycetota; class Actinomycetes; order S36-B12; family S36-B12; genus WLND01. The sequence continues at coordinate 1,433 of WLND01000120.1, read as the reverse complement.
AGGCGGCAGCATCCGATTCGCGCATCCGCTACGTGCGACTCGCGGAGAACTCCGGAGGATGCAGCGCGCCGCGCAACCGCGGCATGAGCGAGGCGGTCGGCACCTGGCTGATGTTCTGCGATTCGGATGACGAGTTCGATCGGCACGCGGCCAAGAACCTCCTCCGCGCGGTCGAAGCGGCCGATGCGGATCTCGGCTGCGGTGTCGCCGAGCGCATCGACGTCCGCACCCGAAAAGTCAAGCGCTGGAAGGAAGAACTGCACGAGCGGGGCGTGCTCGCGAGCATTTCAGAGCGTCCGGATCTCATCGCCGACACCGTGAGCGTCAACAAGATCTACCGACACGAGTGGCTTGTCGACAGCGGGATGACCTTCCCGGAGGGGATTCTCTACGAGGATCAGCTCTTCACGATGAAGGCCTACGCCGAGGCCCGCCGCATCGCGGTCATCTCCGAGACGGTCTACCTGTGGTACGTCGACAAGGCTGGCAGCGAGCTGTCTATCACGCAGCGCCGCAACGAGATTCGCAACGCCCGCAGCAGGGTCGAGGTCAACCGGCTCATCGATGAGTACCTGCAGGCGCACGGTGATCCCGACCTCGCACGCGTCAACGCCCAGAAGTTCCTGGCCCATGACCTCTACCTCTACCTCGCGGCCATGCTCGAGATGGACGACGCTGACGCCACGGCGATCGCAGACGTCCTGCGGCCCTATGTCGAATCGGTCGACCTCGCTCAGGCAGCAGCCCAGCGCCCGGCCCTTCGCGTGGCGACCTACCACCTGCTCGTCGGTGACCTTGCTGGTCTTCGCCGTGCCATGCGATTCATCAGGTGGTCGGCGGTCGTCGACGCCCCGGTTGTGGTGCGCCCGACCGGTGTCTTCTGGGGCTGCGCGTACCTCGACGGAGGCCCGTCCTTCCAGGGGCTCGGCCCCGAGTGGTGGCTTGATGTCACGTCGCTGCATCTCGACCGCTTTCAGGTGTCGCAACGGAGGTGGTGCCATCGGCTCGACGTGCTCGCTGCAGGCGGCCGCCGGCTCTCAGTTGCGGGGCGCACGACCGATGCCTTCGGCGACTTCGGTCGGGCGTCGGCCGTGGAGTTCGTGCTCGTCCTCGGCGGGCAGGTGGTTGCCTCCATGCCCCTGGCGCTCGAGCGGGGCACCGCGGATGATTCCTCGGAGGTCGCACCCGAGTGGGCCTGGCACTCAACTGGCCAGCGGCTAGCAGCAGTCGGCGACGAGTTCGAGGATCTCAGCCGAGGCCACTTCGCCCTACGGGTCACGATCGACGGGGTTTCGAACGTCATAGCGGTGCGCGCTCCCGAACGTGCCGTGCCGCGGGTCATGCTGCCCGGGGCCAACCCGGCCCTCGGCCTGCGTGCCTACCCCGGAGACCACGGGGTGGTGCGGTGGCAGGCGGGGCGAAACACCCGCTCT
>WLND01000012.1 GCA_009726075.1 Actinomycetota bacterium | reverse complement strand
TTCTTCGATGCTCGAGTCGGCAGCGCGATAGGTCGCGACGCGGCGACCGCGGCGCATCACCTGCACCGAATCGGCGACGCCGAGGACCTCGGGCATCGAGTGGCTGATGAACACCACGCCGATGCCCTTATCGCGCACCCGCTTGATGAGATCGAGGACGTTCTCGGTCTGGACGACGCCGAGTGCAGCCGTTGGCTCATCGAGGAAGATGATCTTGTTCGCCCAGGCTGCGGCGCGGGCAACGGCAATGCTCTGCCGCTGGCCGCCCGACATGTTGCCCACCGGCTCGGAGAGGGTTCGCACGGCGGCACCGAGATCCTGGAAGGCCTCGGCGCTCCGCTGCCGCATCTCCTTGCGGTTCATGAATCCCAGCAGGCCGAGGATGCCGTTGGCCTTGACCTCACGGCCCAGGAACAGGTTGTTCACGGCATCGAGATGCGGGCACAGCGCAAGGTCCTGATAGACGGTCTCGATCCCCCGTGCCCGGGCTTGGGCTGGGGAATGGAAGTGCACGTCCTCGCCAAGGAACTTGACGCTGCCCTCCTCCGCCTGCTCGGTACCGGAGAGCACCTTCGTGAGCGTGCTCTTGCCGGCCCCGTTGTCACCGATGAGCGCGGTCACCTCGCCGGCTTCGACATCGAAGTCGCAGCCGTCGAGGGCCACGACCTGGCCGTAGGTGCGGACGATGCCGCGCGCCTCAAGAAGTGGCATGCCGTTCACCCTTCACTCGTGGATCCCCATCGCCATCTAAGGCCCAACCGCTGACAACCGGAGGCAACATCACGACACTGCCTCGGTCCATGGCCGGGCACGCCCGGAGATAGCCTCGCGAAGATTCGTCAGGCGCGGCACGGCAACCTCGCTCAGGAACGTCTGCCGCTCCTGGCCGACCATGCCGATCGACTCCTTCCAGACCGAGCGCCCGGCGATGAAGCCCGAGGCGCCACCGGCGTCGCACGACACCTTGATCACGTCGGTGAAGGTGTCGAAGTCGACCCCTGCGCTGAGCACGGCCCACGGCACGGTCAGCACGCCGGCCAGGCGCTGGCAGCCGGCCGCGCTGCCCGGGTACTCGAGCTTGAGCAGGTCGGGCTTGAGCTCGGTCAGGAGCGCTGCCGACTCGACAATGGCATCCTCGCGCTGCTGCGGGGTCATGGTCTCGGTGCCCGGGAGCGGGTAGATGAGGTTCTCGATGATCGACGGGATGCCCACGGCGCGGCAATCCTCGACGACCTCGCGCACGACCTGCAGGGTCTCTGCCGTGAGATCGGGCTCGCCTGCCCCGATCGTGCGTGCCGGGTTCATCATGATGAGGAACTTGACGGCGTGGCCACCCATGTCGCGAACCCAGGTCGCGTTCTGCTCGGGGATTCGGTGCGAGCGCGGCTCGCCGTTGTAGGTGCCTCGGTCGGACGGCTCAGCGGCAACGAGCAGGCCGCAGGCGGGCGCCAGCGAACCGGAGTCGCGCACTGCGGGCACCCCGAAATCGGGGTCGAGGAGGATGCCGGTGGCGTGCGGGGTCAGGTGCTTGGCGACGTCGACCTTCGCCTGGCGCAGGTCGTCGATGGTGGCCTCGACGCCGACGGCGGTGAACATGCGACGCAGCGTGTTGCGCTGGTCCATGGCGATGATGGCCATGGTGCCATCAGAGTCGGCGATTGCCGAGAGGGTGATCGGACTGCCTTGAACTTCGGCGGGATTCATGAGACGTGCTCCTTCGTTGGGTTGGTCAAGTCTGTTGCCGGCAGTTGATCAGCCAGCGTGCCTGTGGTGATACCCGCAGCCCGTGCCGCAAATAGCGCGGCGCCTCGCGCCCCGGGCAGTGCCACGCCGCTGACGGTCAGGCCCGGCATGAGATGGGCCTTGCCCCGGTAGACGCCGTCGAGCTGCGCCCAGCCTCCGGCTGCAACCGCATGCTCGAAGCGGCCCGCGATCTCGGCCACCGCCTCGAGGAGTTCGGCAGTCTGGTCAAGGACATAGGACGTTGCGGCCGCCCAGACCTCTTCGGGGGTGACGTCGTCACGAAGTTGGATGGTCACCTCGTTCGTCCAGCCAGACGGCTCGGAGACGATGACGGTCGACGACGCCCCCGCGCCCGGCGACCAGGTGTCGGCCAATCGCTGCCGGGCCTCGATCGTGCTGGCGCCGAGCATCGACATCACTCGCCCGAGCACGAGGCCCGAACGGGTGGCTCCGAGGATCGCGGTGGAACCGGGCAGCACATGGCGGCCAGCACTGAGCCCGCGAGCCACCAGGCTGCTGCGGTCGGCGTTGGTGAGCGTGCGCGGAACGGTCCGCAGGATGACATCGGCCGTGCCGCACGAGTCGAACAGGTCGTCTCGTCCGACTGCTCCCGCACCCACCGAACCGACGAGATGATCGTGGCCTGCAACGGTGACGGCCGCACCGAGCAGCGACTCGGGGGCATCGCCGACCACGGGCCCGAGGGCTCGTCCGGCATCGAGCACGTTGGGGATGAAGCGCTTGTCGGCACCGATCATCTCAAGGGTTGCCGACCACGGCCTGACCGACGCCTGATCCAGGAGCCCGGTGCGGGATGCCAGGGAGGGCTCGGTGGCCTTGACCCCTGTGAGTCGAAATGCGATGTACTCCAGCGCATTGAGCCAGATCTTGTCGGTGAGCTCACCGAGACCATTGGCCCTCAGCCACAGCAGTTTCGCGAACGAGCATTCGGCCTTTGCCGCGAGGCCGGTGACTGCGGAGAACTCCTCGAGGAACTCGGCTGGCAGTGCGGCCAGTTCGATGGCGCCCCGCTGGTCGTACCAGGCGATAGCCGGGGTGACCGGCTTGCCCTGGTCGTCGATGACGACGCCCGCCTCAGCCATGCCGGTGATGCCGATGCCCAGAACCTTGGTGCTGTCGCCGGCGTCGAGGGCAGCGCGGCGAAGGACATCGATGACCACATCGGCGAGCCGGTCGGCATCGATCTGGACCTCGCCCGTATCGCTGACGTCCCAGACGGTCGCTGCGCTGGCAGAGCCCACCACGGTGCCGTCCATGTCGAGGGCCAGCGCCTTGGACGATGTCGTGCCGACGTCGATGCCGAGGACGACCTCGACAGCCGCGCTCATGATGCGGCTCCGAGGGCCTCTGCCACGGGCTGCTCGCCTGAGCCGCGCGCAATGAGCCGAACGGGCACGACGATGTCGGTGTGGTCAGGGGCCATGCCGTCCATGCGGTCGGCCAGTCGCTCCATCGCACGTCGGGCGAGCAGGCGGGGGTCGTGGTCGATGACGCTGATCGCCGGGATCAGCACATCGGCGGTGGCGAAATCGCCGAAGGAGACGAAGGCGATGTCGGTGCGCCTGCGATGGTGCAGGGCGCGGACGACGCCGAGCGAGGTCTCGGAGCGGGCGCTGAAGATCGCGGTCGGCGGCGAAGGAAGGTCGAGCATGATGTGCGTGCGGGCCTCGGCCTGGGCTGCGTCCACGCATCCTGGGGCTTGGAGATCAGGGTCAATGGGGAGCTTCAGCTCGTTCATGGCCCGGAGGTAGCCCTCGCGGCGCAGCCGGGAGGTCTTGATGGTCAGGCCATCGGTCATGAGCGCGATGCGCCGGTGTCCGTAGGAGGCGAGGTGGTGCACGACCTGGTGCGCGCCAGCCTCGTCGTCGACGAGCACGACCCCCGCATCGATGCCCTCGGGGTGGCGGTCGAGGAAGACCACCGGCGTGCGCACGCGCTCAAGGAAGGAGTAGTCGGTCGAATACGGAGTGATGATGAGGCCTGCAACGCGCCTGGCAAGCAGGCCGTCGACCACCTTGCGCTCGATGTCGGGATTGCGCGAATTGCTGGCAACAAGCAGGTTGACCCCCCGAGGCAGGGCCATCTGCTCGATCTCCTCGATGGCGGTCGCGAAGAACGGGTCGCCGATGGTCGGGACGATGATGCCGACGGTGTCGTCAACGCCCTTGCGGAGTGATCTGGCCATGAGGTCGACCTGGTACCCGAGGCTGTCGACGGCAGCCTGCACCCGCTGGCGCGTATCGAGCGCGACCCGGGGATCGCCGTTGATGACCCGCGAGGCGGTCTTGGTGCTCGTGCCCGCGGCGAGGGCGACGTCGCGCAGGCGAATCGGAGTCGTGGTCACGGGGTCGCTCCCGTGGTGGAGGCGAGTTCGCGTCGTGCATCGGACGACAGCGCCGACGGGGACGATGGCAACGACGCGAGCAGTTCGTCGATGCGGTCGGCGCTCACTCCCCCGGCGCGCACCTGCTCGCATGAAGCAGCGGCAGCCGCCGCGCCGAACACGACCGCGCGGCGCCAGTCGATCCCCTCGCCACCGGCCGCGGCGGTCGTCCACGTGTGGGCCAGGCCCGCGACGAAGGAGTCGCCGGCGCCCACCGTGCTCACTGAATCGATCACAAAGGCGGGGATCCAGGTGACGGCGCCCGCATGTGCCATGGCGATGCCGGCTGAGCCGGCCGTGACGAGTGCCCGCCGCGCGCCAGCCTCGCAGAGATCGAGCGCAGCGATTTCGGCTCGGGTTCGGGTCGCGTCGTGGGTGAGCTCTTCGGTATCCATGACGTGGGACGTCGCCGCTGCGAGGGTCGCCTCTGCCTCGTCGAGGTTCGGGGTCACGACATCGGGGCCGTGCCGCAGCGCCGCAGCCAGGAACTGGGGGGCGGTATCGAGGAGAATCTCGGCGCCGGCCTCGTGCACGTCGTCGATGAGGGCGCCGAGGGCCTCGGGTGAAAGGCCGGGCGGGAAGCTGCCCATGCAGAGCAGCACATCGCCTCGGCCAATGAGATCACGGGCAGCGGAGCGCACTCGGCTCCAGTCGGCCTCGGCCATTGGGGTGCCGGCGTCGTTGACGACGGTGACCCGGTTGCTCGCCTGCTCGAGGTAGATGCTCGCGGTGCGAACCCCACCGGGCACCTCGGTCGTGGTGAACGAGGCTCCCTCATGGCGGAGCAAGGATTCATAGCGATCGCGGTCATCGGCACCGACCGGGATGAGGAGCGGTGCCGGCTCGCCAAGGGCGCGCAGCACGCGGGCGACGTTGATGCCCTTGCCGCCCGCGGTTACCTCGACCGACAGGGTGCGGATGACGGCGCCCGGCACCATCTCGACGATGCCGATGGTGCGATCAAAGACGGGGTTCGGGTTGAGGATGAGCGTGCTCATCGCGTGTCCCTCCCCTGCGTCCGGCGCCATGTTGCGCACTTTAGTGAGCGTTCGTGCGTTCTACTCTTCGATCCTTCGAAGCGAGAAGACCGTTGGTCCCCATCCCTTCGAGCCTTTGGTCATCGTTGTCACGCCACCGTAGCGTGATGTTCATCCGGTTGCCATGTGAATTGGGTAATCGTTGTCACGCGGGTCGGAAATTAACAGTCCGTTCCCCGGGGCGTCTATGCCTGCAACGAACCGTTATCAAAACGAGACATGACGGCGTCCGTCATGTCGCTGACCTGGAGCGAGGCGTCCACGTGCAGTGAGGGCACCGTCGGGCTGGCGCCATCGGGCAGCTGAGCCCCACCGCCCACCTCGGCGAGCAGGTCGCTGTCGCGAGTGGCTCCCCTCAGGTTCATCCGCCGGAGTCGCTCCTCCGGCGAGATCGACAGCCACACAAGATGGACGTCGGCGGGCTCGGCGCCGAGGCCGGCCACGAGCTCAGACCAGCGCTGATCGGAGGCGATCTCGCTGGTGAACGGTGCCGTCACGACCACCCGGCTGCTGAAGCGTGCGGCCGCCCGGGCCGCGGCGATGAGCTCGAGGTAGCGGTCCGGGCGAATCGCGGTGAGCAGGGCCGCCTCGCCGAGATCGGGCCGCTTGGCCCTGGCCTCTTCGACGAACGCTGCCGTCGCCGCATCAAGATCCACAAGCGGGGCCTTCATTCGCCTCGCCAGTGAACGGCCCAGTGTCGTCTTGCCGCTGCCCGGCTGCCCGGCCACGAGGATGAAGGTGGTCATTCGCAGATTCTCCCGCGAGTGGCGTCCGATCACCCGGGGGCCCGTCGGGCCCCGGTGCTACATTCCGGCCAACTGCCCGCCGCTGGTCGCTGCCGCGCGGGCTCACACGGCAAGAAGGGGGCGGCGAGCGCATGGTCGAAGCAACGCTGGTGCACGGAGCCGAATCGGTACCCGTGGAGAGCAACACCGTCAAGGCATGGGTCACGCTGGTCGGCGCCCAGATCGCGCCCGTCGAGTTCAGCGAGGGCGCCAGCTCTGCGCAGCCCTACTCACTGGCGCCATGGCTGCCCGGCAGTATCGAGGGTCTCACTCCACTCCTCGACGTCCTCCGCGGCGACTTCTTCTGCCTGCCGTTCGGCGATCAGCCCGACGGCCCGCCGCATGGCGAGCCGGCGCATGGGCGATGGGCGCCTGTCACGTCCACCGACCACAGCCTCACCCTCCACCTCGACGCCGACGACTCGGGGGCCGCGATCGACAAGACCGTGAGCGTCCGTGACAACGAGACCGTTCTGTACCAAGAGGTCACGATCAGCGGGCTCTCCGGCATGTTCAACTACGGCACGCATCCCATCCTCGACTTCAGCGGCCAGGCGCCCGCCAGCGCCCGCATCAGCACGAGCCCGATGATCTGGTCGTCCGTCTATCCGGGGGTCTTCTCCGACCCGGCGATCGGCGAGACCCAGATCCTGCAGCCTGGCGCCGAGTTCGACTCCCTCGAGGCAATCCCCCTGGCTGCCGGCGGCACGATCGACGTGTCGCGCTACCCCACGCCGGCCGGGCACGAGGACCTCGTCATGATGGTCAACGACCCCGCTGCCGGCCGCATCGGCTGGTCAGCCGCAGTCTTCGATGGCTTTGTCTGGTTCGCCCTCAAGGACATCCGTTCCTTTCCTGCGACCCTGCTCTGGATCTCCAACGGTGGCCGCACGCAGCCCCCGTGGTCGGGCCGCTTCACCGGTCGCATGGGAATCGAGGACGTCACCTCGCACTTCGCCGACGGGCTCCTCGCGGCGCGCGACCAGCCCCTGGCCCGCCTCGGCATCTCAACCGCCCGAGAATTCGACGCGGCCACGCCGGTCACGCTGCGCACCGTCCAGGGGGTCGTCTTCACCCCTGCCGGTTTCGGCCGAGTCGTCTCCATCGACACGGCCGTGGCCGGTCAGATCACCCTCACGGACGAGGCCGGCAACGAGGTGGCCACTGCAGCCGACTGGGAGTTCGTGCTCGAGAGCCCCGGTTAGCACTGCGCTCCAGCTGTCGACAACGTCAGCGACGGCGGGAGAAGAACCGTGCGGGCCGACCGACGCGGCCTGTTGACGCCTCCGGAAGCTCGACGAGTTCATCCATCATCAGCCGCCTGAAGGTGTCCTTCTGCAGGGCGGTGCCGGCAACGGCCTCATGCACGATTCGCAGGTCGGCGATCGTGAACGCATCAGGCAGCAGATGGCGGGGATCAGGGGTTGCCCGGTACTCCTGCCGAAGTCGATCGACCGCCAATTCGATGATCGACGCATGGTCGTAGGGCAGGCGCAGTTTGGTCGGGACGCGCGCAATTCGGGTGTCGGACGGACGCCGCAGCGCCTCGAGTTCGTCGAATGCGAGCACGTCAAGGTGGGCGGCTGAGAGCACCCACCCGCGATCATCGCGCGCGGGGTCGTCGAACACGTGCAGTTGGTGTGGATCTCGTCCGATGACGCCCGTCTTCTCCCCAAGCGAGCGACGCACCGCATCGGCGAGGGTCTCCCCCTCGTGGAGGAAGGTGCCCGGCAACGCCCACCCCTGCGCACCGCTTGATTGCCGTGACGGTTCGGCCGGGCGGCGGACGAGCAGCACCCCCAGGTACGGAGTTTCGTCCGCGTCACCAGGTGCCATGGTCATGAGCGCTGTGTCGACTGCCACGGACGGGCGGGGGTAGTCGGAGAGGGCACGGCCAGTGCCGTCGCGAAAGGGCTTGCTCGTGGTCACGTTGCCCATTGTGCCCGACTCATTCCTCCCGCGTTGTTAATTAGATCAATTGTGCGCTAATCTGCTTGCCATCGACAGAAGAAGGGCAGGGACGTCATGCACATGACAACCGAGACCAAGCGCATCCCAGAGTTGCACGTCGGCCGGGGCCAGCAGGTGGGCCCGTTCACGGTCTTCCCGGTGTGGACCAGCGCAGCTGAATTGCCAACACTCGCGATGGGGCTCGCGGCCAAGGTCGCCGTCGCCGAGCGCGAGGGAAGCCCGGTGGTCGGCGAACTGATCGTCACGAACAACGGCAGCACACACGCGCTGCTCGTCGAAGGCGAACTGCTCGAGGGAGGCTGGCAGCATCGCGCGCTGCAGCACGACGTGATCCTGCGCCCCTCGGGCTCGATGGTCGCCCCGGTTGTCTGCGTCGAGGCCGGCCGCTGGCACGGCGGCGGCGCGCACGAACGACGGGCCCGGCGCGCATCAGGCAACGTCCGGGCAGCGATGAACGCGACCGACGCGTCGCGGCGCCAGCAGCAGGTGTGGCGTCAGGTCGCCGGTTACGACCGCACGATGGGCGCCTCTGCGACGTCCTCCTACATCGACCATCTCGACCGGATGCGGCCAAACGTTGGCTTCCCCGCAGCGTCTGTCCTTGATGGCCAGCGGGGAGTCGTGATTGGCCTCGCGGGGCAACCTGTTCTCCTCGAGCTCTTCCCCTCCCACGCATGCCTCACCGCCGCGCTCCCGGAACTGATCGCCGGACTCATGGTGGACGCGCTTGCAGGTGCGACGCCCATGGCCATCACTCCCGGGCGCCGCGCCCGGCGACTCGTCGAGCGGCTCGACGGCCGATGCGCCCACCTCGCCGACCAGGTCAATGCCGGCGACGCCGCCCCCTTCTCGCTCATTACCGAGTATGCGGCCGTCCGCGGTGTCACCCTTGACGAGCAGTGGGCTCACCTGACCGTATTCAATCGTCGACATCCCCTCGTGGAGGTCTCATGACCGAACAGCGAAACACTGCACTCACGCCGGCCCAGGTAGATCGGGCCGCTGGTGTGCTCCTTGCCCTGGCGTGCGGCGACGCCCTCGGAGCCGGGTACGAGTTCATGCCGGCCCGCGTGAATGGCGAACTCGTTGCCATGGTCGGCGGCGGTAGTTTCGGCTGGGCGCCTGGCGAGTGGACGGACGACACGTCGATGGCGATCGCCATCGCTGAGGTGTCGGCCACAGGCATCGACCTCCGCGAACCGAAGGCACTCGATGCCATCACGGCACGGTTCGTCTCGTGGGCGGCTGATGCTCGCGACGTCGGCATCCAGACCGGCGCTGTCCTATCGACGATCGGCCATTCGCCAACGTCCGAGGCCGCCACGTCGAGCGCCACGGATCACTTCGCCCGCACTGGACGCACGGGCAATGGTTCGCTCATGCGCACCGCCCCTGTCGCCCTCGCCTACCTGCACGACTCGCAGGCGCGCCAGCAGGCAGCGAGAGCGGTGAGCGGCCTCACCCATGGCGACGAGGAGGCTGGTGAGGCGTGCGCCCTCTGGTGCGACGCCATCGCGCATGCCGTCATTCATGGCAACCTCGAGGGCCTGCGCATCGCGGTCGACGGCCTGCCGCCAGATCGAGCCGCGCTCTGGCACGCTCGCCTTGATCACGCCGAAGCCGTTGCACCGCATGAGATTCCTTCCAACGGCTGGGTCGTTGCCGCACTTCAGGCGGCCTGGTCTGCGATCACGCGCACGCGCATCCCGATCGATGATCCGGGCACCGGCTCATTCCCGGCGCAGCATCTTCAGCGTGCCCTCGATGCCGCAGTGCGGGCCGGCGACGACACCGACACGGTGGCTGCCATCGCCGGCGGACTCCTCGGTGCGCTCTGGGGAGCCTCGGCGATTCCGCTCGACTGGCAGCGGATCGTGCACGGTTGGCCCGGCATGCGGGCCCGCGATCTCATCGCGCTCGGGTTGCTCACCGCACGGGGCGGCCGACCCGATTCGAGCGGGTGGCCCCTTGCGCCGATCCAGGACTACAGCAGTTTTGCCGATGTGCAGGCGCTGGCCGCGCACCCGCATGACCCCGGCGTTCTTCTTGGCGGAGTCGGCGCGCTACGCAGCCTGCCCCTCGGCGTCGATGCCGTGGTCTCGCTCTGCCGGATCGGCGCGGACGAGGTGCCCGCGGCTGGTGTCGCGAATGGTGATCACCTCGAGGTATGGCTCATCGACAGTGCGAGCAACGGCGCCAATCCGCACCTCGGCTACCTGCTCGGGCAGGCCGCAGATGCCATCGCCATGCTTCGGGGCCAGGGCCGCACCGTCCTGCTCCACTGCGTGCAGGCGCAAAGCCGTACCCCCGCCGTCGCGGCCCTGTACGGAGCCAGGCACCGAGGCGTGCCGATCGAGCGCGCCATCGATGACGTCTGCGCCGCCTTGCCCGGCGCCCGACCCAATGCGGCATTCATGGACGCACTCCGCGGCGCTCGTCTGTAATCCAGGGGACCGCGAATCCGGGTCGATGTCGTCACTCGTGGCCATGCCGACTTCTCGAGGTTCGATGGAACCGTTCGAGGATAGGGTGCGTCGGATAGAAGACTTCGGGGTGATTCGCATTCCGATCACAACCGCGTAGGGGGTACGAAGTGAATCATCGATTCAAGGTTCTCGTGGTCGGGCTGGCGCTCGTCACGGCAGGAGTGGCGGGGTGCTCGTCCACGACGGCCGGGTCATCGGAGGCCATGCAGGACGAGGCAACCGCGGCCACGTCAGCGGCATCGGCCGGGGCCGCGTCGAGCGCTGCCATTTCATCCGCGGCACCGGTTGCATCTGCCGCAGTTGCGCCCGCGACCCCGTCGCCCTCCCCCACCGAGCCCGAGATGCTCGGCGGCACAAGCAACTCCCCCAATCAATATGGCTGCGAGGCTGGCCTGGAGTACGCCTGCGGCGACCCCGGCCCGGGCGGCGGCATCGTCTTCTTCGGGACGTCCACGTCCTTTCCCTGCGGAGCGAACCTGGCATCGATGTGCAACTTCCTCGAGGCGGCCCCGAATGGCTGGAACGGTAAGGAGGTCAAGTGCCCAGACGGGTGCGACGGCAGCCACTACAACGGAAGCCAAGGCACGACATCTGACTTTGGCGCGGCTGGAGCCGGCGCCGGGACAGGTTCTGCCTACTGCTCCGGCATGGGGGAGAACAATCCCATCGCCGGCGCCGACAACATGGCGTATGGCGCGGGCTACCAGAACACCACTGCAATGGTCCAGAACTGCGTGACGAACAATGCCGGCAACGCCGCTCGCGCCTACACCGGCGGCGGGATGACCGACTGGTCCCTGCCATCCTTCGGCGAGCTTGCCGCACTGCAAGCTGCTCCGAACGTCCAGACAATCGGTGGAATCGCTGGTGCCTACTACTGGAGCTCAACCCAATCAAACGGCGACGTCACGGGACTCAACAACACGAGCGCGAACAAGCTGCAGTTCAAGACTTCGACGTGGAGCCCTGGGGGCAAGGGCTCTTCGCAGGGAGTGCGCCCAGTGCGGGCCTTCTAAGTCAGCCCTGACTGCATGGGCTGATCCATTCAGTGTCATTGCACGATGATGGGCCGGCCCCGATTCTCGGGGCCGGCCCACCGTCGTGCGTCCTGGCTTTTGCCTCGGTCAGTCGCTATCGGCTGATTGCCGGTGGGCGGAGCCTCGTCAGGCGGCGTCCCGGGACGTCCGCTCGATTTCCGCATAGGTCGCGGGGTCAGACTGGTCGGACTTCATCGACGCGAGGTCGACGGGCGGGCGCGTGACGCCCTGTCGTTTGGCGAGAGCGTCGGCCATCGTGTTGTAGACCTCCGACGCCCGAAGGAGGAGGTCCTTGTCGGCCTGCAGGTAGGTCGTGGTCAAGACATCGCCGATGGCCTCCATCATGAACATCTCGACGGGCTGGCTCCCGGACGGAATCCCCCGGCTCGCGATGAGGTTGCCCGATCGCACGGCCTTGGACTTCGACCACGATGCATCCTCGACATCGCCGCTCCTGCTGATGGTGCGGTACTCCTTGCACCCGTCCCGTCGCGCCGCCGCGTTGACGACCCATTGGGCCGCCGCACCCGGTTGCATGACGTAGGCAACCGACTGCCAGACGTAGAGCCGGTCATTGCCGAGGAACTGGTTCGTGTTGCGCCGATTGGAGAAGGAGGCCGCCGTGACGAATGGCGCTTTCGCATCGTCCCAGAGAAATCCGTTGCCATTCAACACCGTGACGGACGAGCAGCGGGCGGGCAGGACAGCCCGGTTCTCGCCGAATCGGATGTTGCCGGCCTGGGCCCTGGGGAGCGGAACCGAGTTCGTCCAGTTCGGGAAGTCTGGCTCCGCCTTGAAGGTCGAGCCCTGAACCTTGGTCATCTGCCGGATCGACGGCATGACCAGCGCCAGGTCATCGGCCGTCAGCGATTCGACGGAGGGAGAGGGGCTCGGTGTCGGCCCCAGTGAGGCCGTCGGCGACGGAGTGGCTGCCGGGACGGCCGGTTGGGGATCCGCGGACGCTCCCTGCGCCACCGATGCGGACGGCGCTGCCGCGAGGCCGCCTTGGGATGTGCCACCGAAGCCGCAAGCGGCCACGAGTGCCACCGAAGCCATCGCGCCCGAAACGCGGATTCCCCTGCTGTTCATTGCATCCCCCATGGCCCGACTCAGGAGCCGGACACTACGAAGGCTACCTGCGTCGTTGAGCTCTCGATGTCAGACCCCCGGGGGATGCTCGTGGATGACGGACGGGCTGGCAGGCCCTTCGCACCACTCACTGCTGAACGGGGAGCCACATGACAAACGCCGACTACACCCACCTGACCCTGCTCGTTGACCGCTCCGGTTCCATGGATGCCGTGCGCAGCGATGCCCAGGGCG
>WLND01000119.1 GCA_009726075.1 Actinomycetota bacterium | reverse complement strand
CCGCCGGCACGGTGCAGGGCAAGTCTGCCTCGTTGACCTGGACGCTCACCGAGACGATGCGCGACGCTACGACGACCAACTCGTAAGGCCAAGAATGCAACGTACTGCAAGGTTCCTGCTTGGAGTGGTGGCGGCATGTGCCGTCGCCACTCCAAGCGCCTCTGCGTGGGGGGAGTCCCTGGTCGTCGCGCGGACGGCCAATGCATCTCCACTTACCATTTCGGTGGGACGCTTCGGCCTGGCGGCCGTGCTGCCACAGGCGCTGGGAACCAACCCGAAGGCTCCGCTCACGCTGACCCTGGATGCCTCAAATGGCCGTGGCAAGCTGTTCTACCTCACCAACGTCGGCGAGTTGGACATCTCGAAATTCACTGTCGTTCAGTCGATGACGAGCACCATAGGATCTGCGTCCGTCCAGACCTCATACTGCTCGGGCGGGTCAGCGGCTGGCGGGTTCACGGCCATTGACGTGTGCGCTGGGGGCGGCACGCTGACAAGGGCTGCGACTGGCGCGCAGTCGGCGTCGGTGACCCTGACGATCCCAGCGGGCACCTCGCGGCAGTTTCAGATGGTGACCCAGTCGCCCAACTCAGGCAAGGACAACACCGGCACGCTCTCGGTGCAGGTGGATGGCACAGGCGCCATCTCCATCGCAGCGAAGAACTCCTGACCCCTCACCCGCTGGCAGGTGCTGCGGCGCAGGCCGACGCGAGCAGTTCCCACCAGGCCGCTGAGTCGGCCTTCGTCACGGCGAGGACGAGGGGCACGTCGAGCCCGTCCGTCGTGACCCACAGAGTGAAGACAAACGGCTTGGACGACTCCCCCATGGAGTGCCCATCGCATCGACCCGAACTGCTGGCCTCGATCGGGAGGCGACTTCGAACGCGATCAGGAAGGCGCCAGGGCAGCGGCTCCATGGGCGTGAAGTCGACGAGCACGGATCCGAGCGCTTCGGTGACCTCGATGGGCGAGCCGTACGGGGTGGTGCGCTCGACATCGACGTAGCCGCGCCAGACCCTGCGTCCGTCACGCTCGGCGGGCTTCCAATGGGTGCCGAGGGTCAGGGTGGCTCGCTCCTCAAGCGATGCGACCGCGCAGTCGTGGTCGCGCAGGCGCCCGAGCAGGCCGCTGTCCGACAGGTCGGCGAGTTCGATCGTCCGAGATTGGCCCTGCGCATCGCTGACCGTGACGATCGCCTTGGGTGGCCCACTGGACGCCGGCGTCGTGCAATCGGCGGCCGCGAGTGCGATCGGCAGGGCAACGGGGACGCCGGGTTGGACGCGGACGGGACGATGATGCCACGCGACCTGTGATTGCCTGACGAAGGCGGGGGAGACGAGTCGGACGTCCGTGACGACGATCGGATCGGGGTCGCCGAAGGTGAGGCGCACCGACACGACGCGCTTGATCTGATCCCGCCGCTGCTGGGTGACCTGGCCATCGACCTGCATCGCATCGCTGGCTGAGCAGCCGCTGAGGGTCACGGCCAGGCAGGTGCCGGTGACCACGAGCAGGGCCGCGATGCGCATGCGGCCAATTCTCGCTACCGGCCGCTCGCTGACGGTCGGTGCCCCGAGGCTCGCTGACGGTCGGCGACCCGAAGCTCCTGCAAGCGGTGCTCCCGGGGCACTCACGGAATCCGACAATCGACTCCATCAAGTTCACCTCCGACGACAGTGTGAAAAACCGTGGCTGCCGATTCACTGGCGCACTACCACAGCGATCTGCGTTTCGCGAGTCAGGAATGCAGCGCTGCGGGGTCCCTACCAATCGCATCGGAAGGCGAGGCAGACTATGCACGGTTTCAAGGCTGGGCTTAAGCGCCGCAGCACCAAGCGGGTGGTGGCCGCCATTGCAGGCGCCACCCTCGTAATGACCCCGGTTCTGGCCGGGTGTGGCTCGAGCGCTTCGTCAAGCGCACCGGCATCGGAGGCGGCGGCCGCGACCGCTGCTGCCGCAACGGGGGCAGCATCCGCCGCCGCGACGGTCGATGTCACGGGCAAGGTCGTCAAGCTCGTGTCGTGCGGCGACGTCAACCCGTGGTGCGCCGTCTACAACAAGACCATCATCGACGGTCTGACGGCAGCTGGCGTGCAGGTCGAGTACCTGCAGGATCCGTTCGACTCGGCACTGCAGATCCAGCATCTGCAGTCGGCAATTGCCGCCAAGCCGGACCTCATCCTGCTCGAGCCGGATGATGACAAGTCACTCGTGCCGTCGATGCAGCAGGCGAAGGCAGCCGGTATCCCGATCATCTACAACAACTCGCATCCGGATCCGGCAGCACTCGACACCGTCGTCTCCACGGTCAACGCAGACCAGGCGGCACTCGGCACATTCGCTGCCCAGAACTGCGTCGAGGGCATGAAGGCGGCTGGCGCGACGAGCGGCAACGTCATCGCGCTCACCGGCTCGGACTACACCGCGACGAGCAATGACCGCATCACCGCGTTCATCGCCGAGCTGGAGAAGACCCCGGAGTACAAGCTGGTCTCGAACCAGAACGCCAACTGGGATT
This sequence comes from Actinomycetota bacterium, assembly GCA_009726075.1. Taxonomy (GTDB): domain Bacteria; phylum Actinomycetota; class Actinomycetes; order S36-B12; family S36-B12; genus WLND01. Next base: position 3,555 of record WLND01000119.1, on the reverse strand, counting down.
CGGCCCTGACCGGCAAGCTCGCGTCGCAGCTGTTCGCCCAGTACGCGAACCAGGGCGGCATCCAGTGCGCCTACGGAATGGCTGACTACCAGGCCAACGCAATCGTCCAGGCTGCTCAGCAGGCAGGTCTGCCGGTCGGCGTCAAGGACAAGGGCCTGATCGTCACCGGCAGCAACTGCTTCAAGGTCGGCATCGACAACATCAAGGCCGGCACCATGTACGGCACGGGCACTCAGGCACCTGACACTGAGGGCAACGCCGTCGTCGACTGGACGCTCAAGTTCCTGCGTGGAGAGACGATCCCCGCCGAGAACCTGACGACCGAGTTCCGAGTGACCGCGGACAATCTCGCGGATCACGAAGCGGAGTGCACGAAGGCATAGCAGCACACATCGGTGCGGGGCCTCACCCCCCGTGGCCCCGCACCGATGGCTACCCCCCCTAGCCAAGCAGCGAACGAACGGAGTTGTCGTGCCAGAGCCCATGCGCCTTGAGATGCGCGAGATCACGAAGACGTACGGGAACCTCCGTGCGGTTGACGCAGTCTCATTCGATCTCGCCCCCGGCGAAGTGCACGCACTGCTCGGCCACAACGGCGCCGGCAAGAGCACGCTGGTCAAGATCCTGTCCGGGGTCGTCCACCCGGATTCCGGGCAGGTGCTCATCGACGGCGTCGAGGTGTCACCGCGGAACCCGCGCCACGCGCAGGAGCTCGGCGTCGCGCTCGTCGATCAGGAGCTGAGCCTGGTGACCGTGCTCACCGTCGAGGAGAACCTCCTTCTGGGGTCCCTTCGCCGATCGACGGGCAATTCGGGCTCGACCTCACCCGAGGCGCTCCGCGCCCTCTTGGACGATCTCGGCCTCAGCCACGTCAAGCTCTCAGCTCCCACCGGGAACCTCCCGATCGGGGAGCAGCAACTCGTTGAGATCGCACGGGCGCTGAGCCGAGACGCGCGCATCATCATCCTCGACGAGCCCACCGCAACCCTCAGCGAACTCGAAATCGCCAAGGTGTTCGCGGCCGTTCGCGGGCTGGCAGCGCAGGGAAAGAGCGTCATCTACGTCTCGCACCGACTCGGTGAGGTTCTCACCCTCTGTCAGCGCGCCACGGTCTTTCGCGACGGCAAGCTCGTCGGCACCAGAAACGTCGCCGAACTCGACCGCAGCGGCATCGTCGAGATGATGCTCGGTCATGTGCCTGAGTCTGGCCGGCAGGGTCTGGCGGAGGTGCCGGCGAATCCCGAGGTCGTGACGATCACCGGCCTGTCCGTACCGCCCCGGATTCAGTCATTCGATCTCACGATCACCGGCGGGCAGATCGTCGGCCTCGCGGGTCAGGTGGGTTGCGGCGCAAGCGAGGTGCTGCGTGCCCTCGGTGGGCTGATTCCAGAGGCCCGCGGAACCGTCGATATCTCGGGCTCGCGGCTGACCCTCGGCTCTCCCGGTCGGGTTCGCGCCGAGGGCGTCTTCTTCGCCCCCAATGATCGAAAGGAAGAGGGGCTCTTCCTGAGCCACTCGATCGCCGACAACCTGGTTGCGACTCGACTGCCGCGACTCTCCGGCGGGGGCTTCATCCGCAAGTCCCTCCAGTCGCTCAACGTCAATCGATTGCTCGCCCTGACCGGTATCTCCGCCGAACGACGTGGGACGGAGGTGGGCTCCCTGAGCGGAGGCAACCAGCAGAAGGTCCTCATCGCCAGAGGCATCGAACAGGAGTCGTCCAGGATGCTCCTGTTCGACGAGCCCGCCCGAGGCGTCGATGTCGGCGGACGAGCCGATATCCATGAGCTGATTCGTGGTGCTGTCGCGCAGGGCAACGCTGTCCTGTTCTCCTCGACGGAACTCGACGAAATCCTCGATCTGGCTGACATCATCGTGACGATGTTCGCCGGACGGATCGTGAGCATCCGTTCACGAGCGGAGGCCACGGCCGCCTCGATTCTCACTGACATGACCCACGGATCGGAGGTGATGAGCGCATGAGCGCAATCGCGACCATGACTCCCAAGAGAACGGCTCGCCCGGCAGTAGGCGCTCCGCAACGACTCGTCTTTGGCCTGACGGTGCTCTTCGTCGTCGTGCTTCTTGCGGCGACGCTGACGACGGACGGCTTCTACTCCGTCCAGAACATCAAGGCCATCGTCAATGCCGCATCGCTCGTCGGCATCATCGCGGTTGGCATGACCTACATCGTCATCAGCGGCAATCTCTTCTCGCTCTCGGTGGGGATCACTGCGGCCGTCTGCGCCATGACCTTCCTCTGGGCCCTGCGCTTCGGCATGATCGCCGGGATCATCATCACCATCGCGTTCGGGGCGACGGTGATCGGGCTTCAGGGCCTCCTCGTCGGCTACACGGGAGCGAACCCGATTATCGTCACGATCGGCGCGGGAGCCCTGCAGGAAGCGGTGGCAACGTGGATCTCAGGGGGCGTTTCGGTGTACCCGCCGGATGGCGGCCCCGACTACGCCTTTCTCGCCGGCCCGCTGCTGGGCATCCCCTTCCCTGTCTATGTCTTTGCCGGGGTCGTCATCATCGGCGGGATCGTCCTCAAGCGATCGACCTTCGGACGCGAGATCTACCTCATGGGGGAGTCGCCGAGGGCGGGTAGGGCAGCCGGCCTGCCGATAACCAGGCTCACGACCGGTGCCTTCGTCGTGACGGGCATTTGCGTCGCAATCGCTGGCATCCTTATCGGCGCCTTCAACCAGAGTGGGACCCTCACGGCCACCGGCACCCTCACCGTCGACTCGATCTCCGCGGTACTCGTGGGCGGAACAGCGGTGGTGGGCGGGCGCGGATCGGTCTGGCGGACGGCGGTCGGCGCACTCATCGTCGCGGCGATCGGCGACCTGCTCCTGCTGCGCGGCTACAGCACCCCTGTTCAGTTGCTCGTTCTCGGTCTCATCGTGACCACCGTCGTGATTCTCAGCTACGTCAATTCAGGACAGGGGAGGCGGGCATGAGGCTCGGAGGATCATCGCGGAGCGGAACGAGGGAGCCACGCTGGCCGGCAGGGCTGCTCATCGGCCTTGTCGTCGTCACGTTCGCGCTGCCGCCACTGTTTGGCCACGCATCGAGCGCCTTCACGATCTACAACGTGCTGCAGAACACGGCCTGCCTTGGGCTCGTTGCGCTGGGGCTCGGCCTGACGATGATCGTCGGTGAGTTCGACCTCTCGGTGGCCGGGACGTACGCGCTGGGCGGCATGATTGCCGTCAAAGTTGGCGTGGGCAGCCCCGTGCTCGGGATCGTCGTCGGCGTGGCATGCTGTGTCGTCTTCGGGCTCATTCAGGGGCTCATCATCGCGCGACTTGGGATCAACTCGATGGCCGTCACGCTCGGTGGATCACTCATCGCGCTCGGCATCACCGGGACGATCGGCGACAACAAGAGCCAGTCCTATGAGAACTTCAACGTCGGCATATTCCTCAACCAACCGATCGCCACGTTCTTCTCGGTGCGCATTCTCATCGCCGTCGCAGCCTTCGTCGCGGTGTACCTGGTGATGAACATGACCAATCTCGGCCGAGCCCTGCGGGCGACGGGCGGGGG
>WLND01000118.1 GCA_009726075.1 Actinomycetota bacterium | reverse complement strand
TACGTCGGATTCGAATTGCCGAACACCGCCGGCGACGAGATGAAGAACCCCAAGAAGGACGTCCCCTTCTCGATCGGCCGATCGGCGATCGTGGCCATCCTCATGTACAGCATCCCGGTGCTCTGCGTGATCGTCGTGCTCCCCTCCTCTCAGGTGTCAGGGCTGGGGGGCTTCATCGATGCCATGCGGGCGGTCTTCTCCGTCTACGGCGGCAATGTCGCAGCCGACGGCACCGTCACGCTGACCGGACTCGGCGAGATCTTCGGGGCCATCAGCGCCCTCCTGTTCATCCTGTGCCTGCTGTCCAGCGGCGTGGCCTGGATCATGGGATCAGACCGCGCCATGGCGGTATCGGGCTACGACGGCGCCGCACCGCGCTGGATGGGCGCCATCAGCGCCCGCTACGGCACGCCGGTGCGAGTGAACGTGCTCTCCGGCATTCTCGCAACGGCGGTCGTCGTCGCGGTCCACGAGCTGAGCAACGGCGATACGGGCAAGTACTTCGGCGTGGTCCTCGCTATCGCGGTCTCCACCACGCTGATTTCCTACATCGCAGTCTTCCCCGCCCTGTGGCGCCTTCGGATCACGCACCCCGATCACCCGCGCCCCTTCCGTGCTCCCTGGGCCCCATTCCTGTCAATCCTGCTCACCGGCTGGGTCATCTTCGCCACGGTGCAGCTGCTCATGCCGGGACTGGGCGATGGCTGGTTCTCCGAGGCCTACCGCCCCGAGGGCTGGACTGAGGCCGAGCGCGGCCAGTACCTCTTGATCGAGGCGATTCCGCTCGCGATCTTCGTCGTCACCGGCGTGATCTTCTACATAGCCGGACGCCGCACGCGGCACCATCGGGCATCCGAGGAGCTGGTGTCCGTTACAGCAACACCGGAGTAGCGGTACCGAGTGCGAGAGCACCGGTCAGGTACGTGCGTATGTGCGCCCGAGCCGAGGGAGCGTCCACCCCATACCCCGACAGCAAGTACAGGGTGAACGCGTCCTCGAGGGCGAGTGCAGTGCGGGCGATTGTCCGGGTATCCACCCCGAGCGGGAACTCACGCGAGGCTATGCCCCGATCGATGACCTGGGCATACAGATTGAGTTGGCCCTCGTTCATCTCAGCGAGGATCGGCACGACCTCCGGGTGCAGGCCGACAAGGCTGCTCGCCTGATACACGACGCGCACGGCGTCGCTCAGCACATCAGGCACCCCGAGGTCGACGAGTGCCGACAGCGCTGACACGGCGGTCGGCTCCGAATCGATACGTACCTGCCTGGCGGAGCAGTACTCGTCGCTTGCTGCCCGCACTGATTCGAGCAGCACCTCGTCGAAGCCCGAGAAGTAGTAGAGGATAGAACCAGTACTCAGACCTGCCTCGTGCGCGACCTGCCGCAGGCGCGTGGCCTGCAGACCATCACGCGCCATGACGCGAGCGGCTGCGCCCACGATTCGACCGCGTTGCCGATCGACGTTCTCGGCCTCGCGCTGGCGTGCCACGACTACCAGCGGGCGTGCAGCGCCGTGGGGGCCCGAAACTCCCAGCCCTTGAACGAGACCGGCCCGAAGTCGTCGTCAAACCTCAGATCGGGCATGGCCTCGACGAGCAGCTGGAGTCCGATTCGCTCCTGATCGCGGGCGAACGCGTGACCGGCGCAGAAGTGGGGTCCATACCCGAATGCCGCATTGGGCTTGCGGGTCCGGCGGATATCGAAGGTGTCGGGGCTGTCGAACTCGCGCTCATCACGGCAGGCACTCGACACCACCGCGCAGACCGTCTGGCCAGCCGGAATCTCAGCACCGCCGAGCTCAACGTCGATCGCCGACTGGCGGGTTTGCGTGCCGATCGGCGCGACCCAGCGCAGGGCCTCGTGGACTGCATCGTCCCAGCGCTTCGGCTCCTCGCGCACGAGGGCCAGCTGATCAGGATTCTCCAGCAGCCCGACCATGCAGGTTCCGGCGCCGTGGCCCGGCTCCTGCATGCCCCCGGTGAGGATCACCTTGAGCGACGGCATCACGTGATCGATGGAGCGGGCCTGTCCGACGGGGCATCCGCTGGTGAGCATCGAGGCGATCGTCGATTGGTCAGGCTCCTCGCGAAGCCTGGTCATCATCGGCCGCAACTCGACATCGATCTTTGCTGCAGTCTCGTCACTGATGGCCTGCTTCACGGGATCGTTCTCGAAGTTGATGGCACCCATGGCTAGTCCGTGGAACCAGTCCTGGAGGACCTCGGCCGAGAGGTGGCCCACCCCGAGCACTGCCCCGAGGCTCAGCACGCTGATCGGCTCGAAGTACTCGCTCAGCAGGTTTGCCCGGCGATCGCTGCGCGACATCAGTGCGTCCAACGCCTGCTCGGCGATCGGCCTGACGAGGTCGTCAATGTAGGTCGCGACCACCCGGGGCTTGTAGCGCTCGTCGAGGCTGCGCCGGAGCTCAAGATGGCGCTCACCGTCCATCGTCATCAGGGTGGGCCCACCGAAGGAACGATCGACCGGGGAGTCGTCCACCTCCGCAGTGAAGAGGTCGGGGCGCGTGGCGACCGTTTCGACATCGGCGGCGCGCGTGACGAGCCAGGCGTTCACTGCAGGAACCCACGCCACCGGCTCATCGGCCCGCAGCCGCCGATAGACCGGGTAGGGGTCGGACTCGAGGTCGTCGACGGTGATCTGGGCAGCAAAGGAGGTCATTTCCGTATCTTTGACCAGTTGATCAATGAATTCAAGGGATTGGACGGAATTGCCGCGCCATGCGCTTGGCTCCAGCACCCTCGCAGCGCGGATATCCTTTCGCGCGAGGGAACGTACAACGAGCCAGCCTGGCTCTCCTCCGATGAAAGGGATCAACCTGTGAACGACGGCAATTTCCTCTGGTCCCTGCTGATCATCTTCTTCATGGTGATCTACTTCATGCTCCTGTTCATGATCCTGCTCGACATCTTCCGCGATCACAAGATGAGCGGCTGGGTCAAGGCTCTGTGGATCCTCGCCCTGCTCTTCTTCCACTTCATCACGATCCTCATCTACGTGATCTTCCGTGGTCGCGGGATGGCAGAGCGTCAGCAGGAGAACGCCATCGCCAACCAGCAGGCTCAGGCGGCCTACATCCAGACGATGGCCGGCACCAACTCGGCCGAGCAGATCAGCTCCGCCAAGGCGCTCCTTGACGCTGGCACGATCACGCAGGCCGAGTTCGATGGCCTCAAGGAAAAGGCACTTGCCTGACGGTAGGTGATCGCACGTGTGGCCGGGTGCTTCGCTCTTCGAAGCACCTGGCCACACGTCGCTGAGCCAGCACCACCGAAGTTCGGCCGAACACCAGGGCCGTCCGCGCCCCCTTTGGGCGGATAGATGTCGTACCGGCCCACACTGGGGAGGTCGAGCGCGACATCGTCCCGCCCAAACAGGGGCGGGACATGCGGCTGGCCGCTACCGGGAAGATGGTCCCATGACCGTCCCCTTTATCGATGCAGACGATCCACTCGTCGCCGACCTGCTCGCAGGAACCATCGAACTGGTCCGCGCAGCCGGGGGCTTCATCGCACCGACCACGCGAATCCTCGAACGTGACGGCCAGCTGAGCATCGAGTCATCAGCAGCCGAGGGCGAGCCCCTGCTGCGCATCCCACGAGAAGCCTTCGTTCGAGTCGATCGAGTCGTCTGGTCGCAGGACGGCGACCGAATCGTCATCGAGCAGGTCCCTGACGACTGCGGCGACGTCGAGTGGGAGATGCTCTACCTTCAGGTCGCGCTGCACAACGCCTGCGGCAAGGTCGCGTGGATGCGCCGAACGCACCCGTCCCTTGACCCAGGCCTGCCCGAGAATCTCGTCGAGGCCGTGCGCTCTGTCGTTCCGTCATTTCGCAATCCCGAGATGAATCCCATCGACCTGCTCTGGGCGAACCGTTGCTTTCGCATGCCGATGCATCCGACCGCGACTGCTGAGCGGGTACTCGTCCCGATCGTCGACCTGCTGAACCACCATGCTGGCGGGGCCATCGGCGGCTGGGACGGTGAGAGCTTCAACGTAGCCACCGCGCTGGCATTCGGCACGCAGGAGTGCGCCCTGGACTACGGCATGGATCGCGATGCGCTGGAGATGGCCATCGTCTACGGATTCGCGGACACGACTGCCGACTCCCGAGCTGCCACCACGCATGACCCGGCTGCACTCGAACGCATCATCGCCCTCGCATCCCTGCCCGGCGCCCGCGAATCGTCCGCGCCGCTTCGCGATGCAGCCCTGAGGCTCGCATCAGCCATACCTGAGCCGGGGAGCGTGCCTCCGCCCTGAATTCGGGCACAACGATGTCGTCGCCGTGCCGCTCGACCACGTCCGGAACGACATTAATCCGCCCGAAGGGTGGGGCGGCGCGATGTCCGGCCGCCCGAGGGGTGGGGCGGCGACGGCGCGACGCGGCCGGGCGAAACTGGCGCACGGACCCAGCCGAAGGCCGTTGGTTCCGTGGGGTGCGCCATACTCGGCGCGTGTCATTTTCAATGAGTCGACGAGCTCTGCTCGGCGCAGGCGCCCTGGGGGCCGCAGCCCTGACCGTCGGAGCACCGCCAGCAAGGGCGATGTCGCGAAGCGCAAGGACAACCCTGCCCGCACCCTCCGGATCCCTCGTCACCCGCTGGGATACCGACCCGTGGTCTCGCGGCGCCTACTCGGCCCTCCCGGTCGGCACCACTGATGCGGTGCGCGAGACCATCGCCGACGCCCTCATTGGCGATCGCATCGTCCTCGCTGGCGAGTACACCGACCCATCGTTCCCGTCCACCGTCCAAGGTGCCCTCCGCTCCGGGAATCGCGCATCACGCGTCCTGCTCGACGAGGATCTCGGCCCGCGAGTCATCGTCATCGGAGCCGGTATCGCGGGTCTGTCGGCCGCGCACGACCTGGTTGCGGCGGGCGCGAGCGTCATCGTCCTCGAGGCTCGCGACCGCATCGGTGGGCGTGTCCACACGAATACCTCGTGGGGGGCGCCCGTTGAGATGGGCGCCGCGTGGATCCATGCCCTGACCGCAAATCCCGTCGTACCGCTGACCCAGCAGGCGGGGCTGTCGCTTGTCCGTTGCAATTACGACAACGAGATCGTTCGCGACACCATGACCGGCAAGCCATCCCCCGCCGCCTACCGGGCAGACGACCAGACCTCCCGCCTCTCCGACCAGCTCGCTGACGCCTGGCCCCCCGCGAGCACCTCGGTGGCGACCTGGCTCCGCCAGCACGGCCTGCCCGGCAACCGATTCACCAACTGGGCGGTCGAGACCAGCATCGTCCAGGAGTACGGGATGAGCGCCAGCCTCCTCGGATCCCGGGCACTGAGCGAGGGGGCAGACTTTCGCGGCGGCGATGCCTTCGTTGCCGGCGGCTATGACCGCATCGCCGACGTGCTTGCCCAGGGCCTCGATGTTCGCCTGAACTCCCCGGTGGCCTCAGTGGATGCGACCGCCTCCGGCCCACTCACCGTGACCCTGCAATCAGGCAAGACCCTGACGGCCGACTCTGCCGTCGTCGCCGTACCTCTTGCGCTGGTGCAGGCAAACTCGCCCCGCATCACGCCACTGGGCCCAACCGTGAGGTCGGCGATCGGCCGGCTGCGAACGGGCGATCTCGAGAAGGTGGTGCTGCGCTACGACAAGCAGTGGTGGGGACCCGAGCGGGTCATCGGCATCGTCGGCGGCGGAGTGCCCGGTCAGTCAGCCGAATCTGCCCTGCGCTGGACGGAGTTCTTCAACGTCACCGACGTCGTCGGCACGCCGGCGATCGTCGGCTTCTCCGGTGGCACGGCAGCCCTGCGTCGTCCCGCGACCGACGCGGGCTGCGTGGCCGAAGCAGTGGCGATGCTGCAGGCCGCCTACTCACCGCAGTAGCAGACGGCTGCCCTGCCGGGCGGTTCATGCGGTCGGGGCACCTGTTGATCGCTCGGTCGGCTAGGGCACGGCCCCGTCCAGCAGCCACTGTTCGAAACTCGTGTTGTTCAGCACTGCTGGTCCGCGCAGGCTTCGCAGGAGGGCGATGGCGTCCTGCGCCTCGTGCCCGTCGAGCATGAGGATCAGCGCAGTGACCAAACCGGAACGGTTCACCCCC
>WLND01000117.1 GCA_009726075.1 Actinomycetota bacterium | reverse complement strand
TGGTCGAGGCAGAGCGCGACGAGCGGGTGGTCGCGGAATTCGAACGACTGACCTCCGAGGCTGACGAGCTCGATGCGACCATCGCGTCGGCCATCGTGATTTCGGTCGATCCCGAGGGCTTCGACGGCCGAGCCGGGCTGGGCATGCGGGTCCAGGTTCGCATCGATGATGAGGACTCTTGGGTTCGGCCGGTGCATCCGCAGGAGGCCTTCTTGGACGAGGAGCGAATCTCCGTGTCCTCGCCTCTCGCCGTCGCGCTGATGGGAGCGCGAACGGGGCACACGGTCTGGGTTGACGCGCCGACCGGCGCCTGGTCATGCGAGGTGCTGGCCGTCGAGGCCGGGTAGCTCCGTCCACAGCGTGCCGAAGCACGGGACGGCGTCCACAGGTCGGCATTGAGCATGCCGTCGCGGCCATCGCAGGGACGAAGGTCCGGGGATGACATCGATCCCCGCACTTGCCCTCAAGGGCCCGGACCACGTGGTGGCCGCCCTACCGTTCCTCCTCGGCTTCACGCCGCACGAGAGTGTCGTAGTCGTCTGGACAACCGCCGACCGCGTGCTGTTGACCCAGCGCGTTGATCTCCCGGCCTCGGACGCTTCGATCGCCCCGCACGCATTCGCCCGCGAACTCGTGCGGCCCCTTGAGGGTCATCGCCCCGAAGCCGCCATCCTCATCATCATCGGATCCCCGGACTCGCCATCGGAGCGTCCGGCCGGGGCCGTCGTCGTCGCGCCCGGCGCCGGCGCAGCCTCCTCATTGCTGACGATCCCGAATACCGAGCTCGCCACCGCGATCATGGAATCGATCGTCGGCATGGGCATCGAGCTGCGCGACGCGCTCTACGTGCACGGGGGGCACTTCTGGAGCTATCGCTGCGACTCCGAGTGCTGCCCCCCGGAGGGGAACCCCATCGATCCGGTTGCCGCGACAGCGGTGGCGGCGTCCTTTGCGGTTCGGGGAGTTTCTGTCATGGAATCGCGTGAGGCACTCGTCGCGGCACTGGAGGCGGATGCTGACGGCGTGGCACGGATCGAGCCCCTCATCGTTGACCGCGAGATCGAGATCGACGCCCTGCTGGGGACCTCGCATTCGCCTGCCCTCGAGGCCTGGCGCGACGTGCACATCGAATGGGTCCACGAACTCGTCATCTCGGGCAGTTGTCCGTCCGACACCGACACCGTCACGCTGTTGGTGGCCCTGTGCGATGTACGAGTGCGCGACACCCTCCTGTGGCACATTGCCCGCACCGAGCATCGCTACGGTTGCGCCGACGTTCTCCTGTCCGCAACCAGGCTGGCTCCGAACGGCTACGTTGCGCCGGTGGCGACATGCGCAGCGCTCGCCTGCTGGCTCCTCGGCGACGGGGCCCGGGCGTCGATTTCGATAGCCCGAGCCCTCAACGACGACCCCGAGTACTCGCTCGCGCTCATGATCGGGGCATCGCTGGCGGCTGGACTCCCGCCGGCAGCGTGGGGCGAGGTCATGGCCGAACTGACCCTCGACGATTGCCGAGGCCGACCCCCGGCTGCCTAGCGGATGGCATTGGGTAATATTCCGCGCAGGTCAAGAGTGTCAGCGCAAAGCCCCGGCTCGCTGGCCGGCAACCCTCCACCGCGGTGGGGTGCTCCGGGTGAAGACCAGGCCTCCTCGGAGGCAAGCGCGGGTCTTGCAGATGCAGGACCCCGGTGAAGGCGTACCCGTTTGACGCCGATGCGGCGTCCATGCATGAAGAAAGGCACGACATATGAGCACCGAGTGGTCCTTCGAGACCAAGCAGATCCACGCTGGCCAGGCCCCTGATTCGGCCACCAATGCACGAGCACTGCCGATCTACCAAACCACGTCCTACACCTTCAACGACACGACGCATGCAGCGAACCTGTTCGCGTTGAAGGAACTGGGCAACATCTACACGCGCATCATGAACCCGACGCAAGCGGCTGTCGAAGATCGCGTCGCCGCGCTCGAAGGCGGTGTCGGGGCACTCCTCGTCGCGAGTGGCCAGGCGGCAGAGACGCTTGCAATCCTGAACATCGCCGAGGTCGGCGACCACGTCGTCTCGAGTCCCTCGCTCTACGGCGGCACGTACAACCTCTTCCATTACACGCTGCCCAAGTTCGGGATCGAGGTGTCGTTCGTCGAGAACCCGGGTGATCCCGAGTCGTGGCGGGCCGCTGCCCGGCCGAATACGAAGGCCTTCTACGGCGAGTCGATCTCCAATCCGCAGAACGATGTTCTGGACATCGCCGCGGTCGCCGAGGTTGCGCATTCGATCGGCGTTCCGCTCATCATCGACAACACCGTGGCGACGCCGTACCTCATCCGTCCACTCGAGTGGGGCGCCGACATCGTCGTGCATTCCGCGACGAAGTACATGGGCGGGCACGGCACGGCGGTGGCAGGTGTGATCGTCGACGGCGGAACATTCGACTACGCCCAGTACCCGGACCGCTTCCCGAACTACAACACCCCTGACCCGAGCTACCACGGACTGGTGTACGCGCGTGACCTCGGCGTGGGCGGCGCATTCGGGGTGAACCTTGCCTTCATTCTCAAGGCGCGCGTGCAACTGCTGCGCGACCTAGGCGCTGCAGTTGCACCGTTCAACGCCTGGCTCATCGCACAGGGTCTCGAGACGCTCTCCTTGCGCATGGAGCGCCACGTCGACAATGCCCTTGCGGTTGCTCGCTGGCTGGAAGCGCGGCCCGAGGTGTTGTCGGTCAACTACGCAGGCCTTGAGTCGAGCCCCTGGTACGCCCTGGGCCAGAAGTATGCGCCGCGGGGTAGCGGCGGAGTCCTGTCGTTCGAGATCGACGGTGGCATCGAGGCGGGCACGAAATTCGTCGAAGGGCTCGTGCTGCATAGCCACGTGGCCAATATCGGTGACGTGCGCAGCCTGGTGATCCACCCCGCCTCGACAACGCACTCGCAATTGACACCAGAGGAGCAGGCGACGGCAGGCGTGACACCCGGCCTCGTGCGGCTTGCGGTCGGACTCGAGGCGCTTCCCGACATCCTCGCTGATCTCGAGACGGGCTTCGCTGCCGCGAAGGCCTAGCCCATGTCGCGTACGTACGGCGAGCTTTCCTACGAGGGCCTCCCTCCTGCCAGCGGCGCCTGGCAGGAGGGGGATCCGGTGGGCTCCAGGAGGTTCCTCGACGTCGGCCCGCTGACGACGGAGTCGGGGTTCACGTTTCCCGATGTCCGAGTGGCATATGAAACCTGGGGGATCCTGAATGCGGCGGGCACCAACGCCGTGTACATCTGCCATGCCCTGACCGGCGACTCGCACGTCACGGGGCCCGCCGGAGAAGGCCACAGCACCGCAGGATGGTGGGACTCCCTCGTTGGTCCCGGACGCGCGATTGATACCGAATCGTGGTTCGTGGTCTGCGCGAATGTGCTGGGCGGGTGCCAGGGCACCACGGGGCCGGCCTCATCCGACCCCGACGGCATGCCGTGGGGGAGTCGGTTCCCGACCATCACCGTCGCAGACATGGTGGCGGTCGAAGTTCGGGTCGCCGATGCTCTGGGTATCGATTCGTGGGCCCTCATGCTCGGCCCCTCGCTAGGGGGCATGCGCGTCCTCGAATGGCTCGTCTCGAACCCAAGTCGCGTACGCGCGGGCCTCGTCCTCGGCACAACGGCGGCGGTCGATGCCGATCAAATCGGTACCCACGAGACCCAACTGTCGGCTATCTACGCGGACGCCAACTTCCGCGATGGCGACTTCTACGACGCTCCGGACGGCCTGGGTCCCCATCGAGGGATGGGTGCGGCGCGTCGAATTGCGCACCTCACCTACCGAAGCGCCGACGAGCTCAACGAGCGATTCGGTCGGTTGTTCCAGGACGGGGAAGACCCATACGCATGGTCCGGCGGGAAGCGACACGGACGCTTCGCCATCGGCTCGTACCTCGACCATCATGCGGACAAACTCGCTCGCCGATTCGACGCTAACACCTACGTAGCGCTGACCGACGCCATGAGCCTGTTCGACCTCGGCCGCGCACGCGGTGGCCTCGAGCAGGTCCTCGGGGGCATCTCCGCACCCCTGACAGTCATCGGCATCGACTCGGATCGACTCTTTCCCGTCGCGCAGCAGCAGCAGATCGTCGACCTCGTCCCCGGTGCCGATCAGGTGCACCTCGTGCATTCGTTGCACGGACACGATGGGTTCCTGGTCGAGGACGATCAGGTCGCAGGCTTCGTTCGCATTGCGACGCAGGAGGCGCTCAAGCTAATCCAGTAGTCCGAGGGCGAGGCCCCGGGAGGCCGATCGGGGCCAGCGCGTCCAGGGCCGACGCCTATCGGGCAGGATCAGGGCATGGGCCTGCTGGACAGCTACGACCTTTCAGTGAAGATCTCGCGAGAGGAGGAGGCCGAGCGACTATCAGCCTCCCAAGAGCGACTCCTGTACCTGCGGCTCGTGGCCGGCGGCATCTATGACGGTTCGGGCAAGCTCGGCCCGCCGTTGTGCCTGGTGTTCGAGGGTTGGGATGCATCGGGCAAGGGCGGCGCCATCAAGCGCGTGGTCGAGCCCCTGGACCCGCGTCACGTGCGCGTGGTGTCGATCGCCGCTCCCACCTATGACGAGAAGCGGCACCACTTCCTCACTCGGTTCTGGCCGCAACTTCCAGGGTGGGGCGGCATGGCGGTGCTGGATCGCAGTTGGTACGGCCGGGTCCTCGTGGAGCGTGTCGAGGGTTTCGCCAGCGAGGAGCAGTGGCGCCGGGCCTATGACGAGATCAAGGCGTTTGAGCGAACCCTGACCGATGAAGGCATGGTGCTCATCAAGTTCTGGATGCATATCTCGCACGACGAGCAGTTGCGACGATTCACATCGAGGCAGAAGGAGCCCGTCAAGCGCTGGAAGCTCACGGAAGAGGACTGGCGCAACCGTGAGAAGCGTGGCGAGTACGAAATCGCGGTGACCGAGATGCTTGAGCGCACGGACACCTCATTCGCGCCGTGGGTAGTAGTCGAGGGCGACGACAAGCGCTACGCACGCGTGAAGGTCGTCGAAACCGTGAACATGCACCTTGAACGGGGCCTGCGTGACGCTGGGATCGACGTGATGGCAAAGACGCCCACCCGATAGCGGCGTCCTCCCCGGGAGTTATCCACAGGTCGTGGTTCACGCTGCCGAGCATGGACCGCAAGGGCCTAGCGTGAACGCATGCGAAGGAGAAACCCCCTGACCCAGCGGTCGTTGTTCTCTCGGTGGAGCCCCCGCCGCCCTTGGATCGTCGTTCTTGTGTCCGCGGTCGTGATGCCGGCGGTTCTGGCGGTCGGGACGCCGGCGACGGCTGCTGCTGTTGTCGGCAGCGCACGACCTGCCGTCGATGTCATCGGCGACGACCAAGGCGACCGCTTCGTCGGGTCGGGCGGCCTCGTCCTCCCGGGCACCATTGGCGATGAGACGCGGCAACGGGTGGCCACGTGCGGTGACTGCCGCTGGAGACTGGCCGATCCGTGCGCCGTGAGCGGCGACCTCGGCGCGCATGCTGCCTGCCTGAGCGTCACCCGCGGCTGCGCCCGCGGCGCATCGTTGCTGCGCGTCTGGGTTTCCGATGATGCCGGGGCCACCTGGCGCGACCTGGGCCTGGTGTGCATTCCTCCAGGTGGCCCGGTGACCGTGGCCGACGTGGGCAGGAAAATCAGGGGTGAATTCGAACGACTGGTGCCCTCGGTAGGCATCGTGGTTCAACCAGCACGTGGCGTGCTGCCGTACGTGCCGGTCATCTTCGACTCGACCCAGCCGGCCAGCATCGAACCCACCGACTACGCCATCGACGACACTCGGGTCACGCTCACCCCGCGACCTGCCTGGACCTGGGAGTTCGGCGACGGCGGGGTGCTGCACACGGCAATCCCCGGCAGCAGGTACCCGAACACCGATGTGTCCCATTCGTTCGGTCGGACGGGCCGAATGACTGTGCGAGTCACTGCGACCTGGAGCGCGACCTACACGATCAACGGACTCGGCCCGTTTCGGGTGAGCCTGCCCATCACGCAGGAGGCAACGACGGTGGTCAACGTCGGGCAGGCCAGGGCGGTCCTCGTTCCCTGAGCCGGGCAACCCCGGCGCGACAGGTGCGGGGTTGCCGT
>WLND01000116.1 GCA_009726075.1 Actinomycetota bacterium | reverse complement strand
CGCGCTGAGGATCCTGCCCGCGAAAAGCCCTGAGCCCTGCGAATCGAAGCGCTCGAACAGTGATGCCGTGAGCACCGGGGTGGGCACTCCCTCCTCGATTGCGGCAATCGACGTCCACCGTCCTTCACCGCTGTCCGAGACCCGGCCATTGAACTCCTCGAGCTCGGGGGAGCCCTGTAGTGCAGCCGCCGTGAGGTCGAGCAGCCATGACCCGACCACGCTGCCCCGGCGCCACACCTCGGCCACCGCTGGGATGTCGATCTCGTACTGGTAGAACTGCGGATCGCTCATCGGGGCGGTCTCGGCGTCTGAGTCGCGAGCGTGGAGCCCGGCGTCGGCGTGCTTGAGCACGTTCAGTCCCTCGGCATAGGCCGACATGAGCCCGTACTCGATGCCGTTGTGCACCATCTTCACGAAGTGCCCGGCGCCGCTCGGACCGCAGTGCAGCCAGCCGCGCTCCTCGGGGGAGGGGTCGCCGCTGCGTCCGGGCGTGCGCTCTGCCGTGCCGAACCCGGGTGCGATGGTGTCCCAGAGCCCGACCAAGCGATCGACCGAGTTCGCCGGCCCGCCGATCATGAGGCAGTAGCCCCGGTCAAGGCCCCAGACGCCCCCGGAGGTGCCGACGTCGAGGTAGTCGATGCCGTGCTGCGCAGCGGCTTGGCCCCGGCGAATGTCGTCGCGGTAGTACGAGTTGCCGCCGTCGATCACGCAATCGCCCGGCTCGAGCAGCCCGATGAGTTCGGTCACCACCGACTCGGTGATGTGCCCGGCGGGCACCATGACCCAGACCGTGCGCGGGGCGGGCAGGGCAGCGACAAGGGCAGCGAGGCTGTCAGCACCAACTGCGCCGTCAGCCGCCAAGGCTGCAACGGCGTCGGCCGACATATCGAATGCCACGACCGAGTGACCATCGCGGAGGGCACGCCGGGAGAGGTTGGCCCCCATGCGCCCGAGTCCGACCATGCCAAGCGAGACGCGTGATGCTGTCGATGCCACTGCTGCTCCTTCTGCGGTGGGAGCGTCGATCGCCCCTGCGTCGAACGTTAGTGGAAGGCTGCACCTATGACGCCGACCTTCTCCGCCGACCCGACCACGCAACCAGCCTGGAGCAGGCTCACGGCATTGGGCGCCACGGTCGGCTCGTCGACCATTCGGTCACTGCTCGAGACCGAGCCCGCACGGCCCGAGGCCATGACCGTGAGCGCGGCCGGCGTCCACCTTGATCTGTCCCGACAGAGAATCGACCACGACGTGCTGACGGCGTTGCAGGCACTTGCCGCCGAGCAGCGGGTACTCGAGCATCGCGACGCCATGCTCGCAGGCGCCCACGTGAACGCGACCGAGGATCGTTCGGTGCTTCACACGGCCCTGCGCCTGCCGCCAGGGGCGCACCTTGCCGTTGATGGGCACGACGTGGCGTCCGACGTGCACGAGGTGCTCACCCGGATGGCGGCGTGGTCGGACGCCGTCCGATCGGGGGAGTGGCGCGGTGCGACCGGGCAGCGCATCACCGACATCGTGAATATTGGCATCGGCGGCTCCGATCTCGGTCCCGCGATGGCCTACCTCGCCCTTCGGCACTATTCCGACCGGGCGCTCACCTGCCACTTCGTCTCGAATGTCGACCCAACCGACCTGACCGAGGTCCTGCGACCGCTGGACCCGGCGACCACGCTCTTCATCATTGCCTCCAAGACCTTCACGACCCAGGAGACGATGACCAACGCAGCAGCCGCCCGCGACTGGCTTGTCGCGGCGCACGGCGAGTCAGCAGTCAGCCGTCACTTCGTGGCTGTATCGACGAGCGCGGACCTCGTCGCAGCCTTTGGCATCGATCCGGCAAACATGTTCGGATTCTGGGACTGGGTCGGTGGCCGCTATTCGATGGAAGCTGCCATCGGCCTGTCGACGATGGTCGCGATCGGTCCGACGGAGTATCGATCGATGCTGGACGGCTTCCACGCAATGGACGTCCATTTCGCCACCGCTGAGCCGAGTTCGAACCTCCCGCTGCTCATGGGCCTCGTTGCCGTCTGGAATCGCGACTTCCTCGGCATCGCGACCACCGCGGTCCTGCCCTATTCGCAGTACCTTTCACGTTTTCCGGCGTACCTGCAGCAGCTGACGATGGAAAGCAACGGCAAGAGCGTACGAATCGACGGATCGCCCGTCGCATGCGAAACCGGCGCGATCTTCTGGGGCGAGCCGGGCACGAATGGCCAGCACTCGTTCTACCAACTCCTGCATCAGGGCACGAGCACGGTCGCGTGCGATGTCGTGGTGGTCGCCCACACACCCAACGCGCTCGGCCGGCAGCAGGACATGCTCGTGGCGAATGCGCTCGCGCAGGCATCAGTCCTCGCGCGGGGGCGCACGGCGGACGAGGTTCGCGCCGACGGCACCCCGGCCGACCTCGTCGAGCACAAGGTGATGCCGGGCAATCGTCCGACCTCGGTCATCATGGTCCGAGAGCTGGACCCGTACACCCTCGGCGCCCTGGTGGCCCTCTATGAGCACAGCGTCTTCGTCCAGGGTGCCGTGTGGGGGATCAACTCATTCGACCAGTGGGGCGTCGAGCTCGGCAAGAAGGTGGCCCTGGGAATCCTGTCGGCCATCGAGACGGCCGCAGGCGCGGACGAGCTCGACTCCGCGACCGCGCACTCGGTGAGCCAGTACCTCAATCTGACCGAGCGCCGGTCGTGAGATGACGGGCTAGGAGCCGTCGCCCCGACGGCGCAGGTAGCGCTCGAACTCGCGGGCGATGGCTTCGCCGCTGGCCTCCGGCAGGTCTGCGGTATCACGGGTTTCCTCGAGCTGCCGGACGTACTCGGCAACCTCGTCGTCCTCCGAGGCAAGTTCGTCGACCCCCGCCTCCCACGCGCGGGCGTCGTCGACGAGATCGCCGAGAGGCACGGGCGCGTCGAGGATGTCCTCGATGCGACGGACGAGTGCGAGCGTGGCCTTGGGACACGGCGGCTGAGCGACGTAGTGGGGCACTGCGGCCCACAGCGACACGGCCGGGATTCCGAACCGTGCGCAGGCATCCTGGAGCACTCCCACGATGCCCGTCGGGCCCTCGTAATCCGAGGGTTCGAGCCCGAGCGATGCGCCGAGGGCGATATCGCTCGTGGTGCCCGTCACGGGGACCGGACGGGTATGCGGCGTGTCTGACAGCAGGGCGCCCAGCGTCACGACCATCTGCACGTCGAGTTCGGCCGCAAGCCCGAGGATCTCGCGCACGAACTGCTGCCACTTCATATTCGGTTCGATCCCCTGCACCAGGACGATGTCGCGGGCAAACTGAGGCACCCTGGCGATGTAGAGCCGGGTACCCGGCCAGGTCAAGCGCCGCACTCCCGCATCGTCCGCCGAGATGAGCGGACGATTCACCTGATAGTCGTAGTAGTCCTCCGAGTCGAGATCGGCCAGGGGCTGGGCGTCCCAGACATCGCGCAGGTGGCCGATGGCCCCGGAGGCGGACTCGGCAGCGTCATTCCAGCCCTCGAATGCCGCGATCAGGACTGGATCCTTGAGTTCGGGCAGGCCCTCGTACTCGATCAAGCCCTGACCCCCCGATCGCCCCGTGCAGCGTCGGCCGACTCAACGAGCGCATCGATGAATCCAGCCACGAGAGCTGGCCACTGCACAGGCACGTCGTGCGTCGCACCGGACCACTGCTGCACGTAGGCGGCCGGCAGCGCCATCGCACGCGCGATGGTGCCGAGGCGGAGCGCATCGACCTGTGGCGTGCGTGGCTCGCAGAAGGCGGCCCAGACCGGAACGGCGATCGCCTCGGCATCGGGCCACGGGTCGTAGTCGAACATGCCATCGAGGACCGCCATGTGACGATCCATGCCGATCACGGTGCGGGCCAGGCCGTCGGCACCGACGACGTAGGTCGGCTCGAGGGCCGCCTGCACCTCATCGGACCAGAACGCCGCCATGCCATGGTCGGCAAGGATCCCCCAGATTTCCTCGAGCGGTATGCCGAGGGCCGGTGGGCGAAGGCGCTCGAGTACCTCCGCCCTGCTGCCGAGGAGCGCCGGAGGCGTCCAAAGACCACCGTCGACGAGAGCGACGGACGCGACGAGCTCCGGCCAGCCAGCGGCCAGTCGCAGGGCTACTGCGGCGCCCCACGAATGCCCAACCACATGCAGACGCTCGACCCCGAGCTGGGCGGCAAGTTCAGCGACGTCGGCGGCGCAGCGGTCGATCGAGAAGTCGGCATCCGCACTGGCAGTCGATGCGCCGTGCCCCCGCTGGTCCAGGCTGATGACCGGACGATGCCTCAGCCGCCGAAGCACCGGATCCCAGAAGTGCCGCTGCTGAGAAAGCCCGTGCAGCAGCACGATCGGTGCCGCGCCGTCGGCCCCGTCCGAAATGACCGAGGCGACGCTGTGCCAGCCATCGGAGGATGCGAACGTGATATCTGACGATTCGACTGCGAAGACCACGAAACCCACGGTAGTGCGTCCGGGTTGCGGCATCCCAGCCATCGGTAGACTCTGCGCATTATGACGCGGTCGAATGCCTCCCTTCGCCATGCCCTTTCCACCCGAGTCGTCGTCGCTGACGGTGCCATGGGCACGATGCTCCAGGCCGCCGATCCGAGCATGGATGACTTCCAGGGCTACGAGGGCTGCAACGAGATCCTCAACGTCACCCGGCGCGACGTCGTCGCGTCCGTCCACGATGCCTACTTCGAGGTCGGCGTCGACTGCGTCGAGACGAACACCTTCGGCGCGAACTTCGCGAACCTTGCCGAGTACGACATTGCCGACCGAATCTTCGAACTCGCCGAAGCCGGTGCCTCGATCGCCCGAGAGGTCGCCGACGGCTGGTCGACGCCGGATCGCCCGCGCTGGGTGCTCGGCTCGGTCGGCCCCGGCACCAAGCTCCCGTCGCTCGGCCACGCACCCTTCGCCCAGTTGCGCGACGCCTACCAGACGCAGGTCGCAGGCATGATCGCCGGCGGTGTCGACGCGATCCTCATCGAGACCGCCCAGGACCTGCTGCAGGCCAAAGCCGCCATCCTCGGTGCGCGCCGTGCCCTGGTCGCAGCTGGCGCCGACCTCCCGGTCCTTGCCCAGGTCACCGTGGAGACGACCGGCACCATGCTCCTCGGCACCGAGATCGGCGCCGCACTGACCGCCCTGGAGCCACTCGGCATCGAGATGATCGGGCTGAACTGCGCCACCGGGCCGAGTGAGATGAGCGAGCACCTTCGCACCCTTGCTCGCACTGCCCGCATCGGAGTGTCGGCAATGCCAAACGCCGGCCTGCCGATCCTGACCTCGGACGGGGCCTACTACCCGCTCAGCCCCGAAGAGCTCGCCGATGCGCATGAGGCATTCACCCGTGACTTCGGGCTGGGCCTGGTCGGGGGCTGCTGCGGCACGACTCCCGCGCATCTCGCCGCAGTTGTCGCCCGCGTGCACGGTCGGGAAATAACGGCACGCGCACCGCAAAACGATGCCGGCGCTGCGTCCCTGTACCAGTCGGTGCCCTTTCGGCAGGACACCACCTACCTGTCGATCGGCGAGCGCACGAACGCGAACGGATCTCGGGCATTTCGCGATGCGATGCTCGAGCAGCGCTGGGATGACTGCGTCGAGATCGCACGGGCGCAGATCCGAGACGGCGCGCACCTCCTCGATGTCTGCATCGACTACGTGGGGCGCGACGGCGTCAATGACATGAAGGAGATCGCGAGCCGGTTCGCCACGGCATCGACCCTGCCGCTCGTCCTGGACTCGACTGAGCCGGCCGTCCTCCAAGCCGGGCTCGAGATGCTCGGCGGCCGGGCAGTCGTGAACTCGGTGAACTACGAGGATGGGGACGGCCCAGAGTCGCGGTTCGGCCGCATCATGGCACTCGTGCAGGAGCACGGGGCTGCCGTCGTCGCACTGACGATCGATGAGGAGGGGCAGGCGCGCACCGCCGAATGGAAGGTCCGGGTCGCCGACCGCCTCATCAAGGACCTGACCGAGAACTTCGGCATGAACGTCGAAGACATCCTCGTCGACACCCTCACGTTCCCGATCGCCACGGGCCAGGAGGAAACCCGCCGCGACGGCATCGAGACCATTGAGGCAATCCGTCAGCTCAAGGCCCTGCACCCGACCGTCCAGACAACACTCGGACTGTCAAATGTCTCCTTCGGCCT
>WLND01000115.1 GCA_009726075.1 Actinomycetota bacterium | reverse complement strand
GCTGCTCATTGCCACGATCGGCCAGCTCTTCTGCACGACGGCCTGCCTCACCTCTGCCTCGCGCATGCTCTTCGCCTTCAGCCGTGACGGCGCGGTGCCGGGCGCCAAGCTGTGGGCGCGCGTCAACAAGTCGAAGACGCCTGTCTACGCCGTGATCGCGGTGACCGTTGCAGGCCTCATCCTCACCCTGCCGGCCCTCTGGAAGGTGAACATCGGCACCGAGGAGGCTCCGATCTACACCGTGACGGCCTTCTTCGCGGTCGTGTCGATCGGGGTGCTGGGCCTCTACCTCGCCTTCGCTATCCCGATCTACTACCGCTGGAAGGCGGGAGCGGCATTCAAGCAGGGCACCTGGAACCTCGGAAACAAGTGGAAGTGGATGGCGCCGATCGCGGTCATCGAGATCCTCATCACGTCGGTCTACTTCATCCTGCCGCTCTACCCTGCAGGGTCGCCCGCATTCATGCGCGGGTTCCTCGGGGCACCGAGCGCCGAGGATGTTCCGTTCGACTGGAAGTCGGTGAACTACGCGCCGCTCGTGCTGGGCGCGATCTTCATCGCACTGTGGATCGGCTGGCACGTGACCGCGAAGAAGTGGTTCACGGGACCGAAGATGACCATCGACCTTCCGCAGGGAGTGTCATCTGCGGATGAGATTGCGCTCGAGCACGAGCACAAGGGATTCCATCAGCCGCCTGAGGCGTAGGTCAGGAGATGACGAAGGGGCGGGTCGCAGTTGCGACCCGCCCCTTCGTTACGTGCGTGGAGCCCATGAATGTGGCACCGCGGGGTCTAATCGTTGAGCGAGGCGATGTCGATCACGAATCGGTAGCGGACGTCGCTGTTCACGACGCGGTCCCAAGCCTCGTTCACCTGCTGAACTGCGATCACCTCAACATCGCTGCCGAAGCCGTGCTCGGCGCAGAAGTCGAGCATCTCCTGGGTCTCGCGAATGCCGCCGATATTCGAACCGGCAATGGATCGCCGCTGACCGGTGAGGGTGAAGGCTCCGACCGACAGTGGCTTCTCCGGCAGCCCGACGATGCACATGGTGCCATTCAGGCCCAGGAGCGACATCGGTCGGTTGAGGTCGATATCGGCTGAGACGGTGTTGACGATGAGGTCCATCGAATTGCGTGCGGCCGACATCGCTGCCTTATCGCTCGAGAGCAGGAAGTGGTCTGCGCCGAGGCGTCGGGCGTCGTCCTCCTTGCCGGGGGAGTGGCTGATCAAGGTGACATCGGCACCCATCGCATGCGCGATCTTCACGCCCATGTGCCCGAGGCCGCCGAGGCCCATGATGCCGACCTTGGTGCCCGGGCCCGCGTTCCAGTGGCGTAGCGGCGAGTACAGGGTGATGCCCGCGCAGAGCAGCGGTGCTGCGATGTCGAGGGCGAGGCCGTCGGGGATGCGCAGCGCGTAGCCCTGGTCGACGACGATGTGGGTTGAGTAGCCGCCGTAGGTGGGCGAGACCTTGTCGGCCTCGGTGCTGTTGTAGGTGACGACCATGTGCCCGACGCAGTACTGCTCGAGACCGGCCTTGCAGTTGTCGCACTCACGGCAGGAGTCGACGAAGCAGCCGACGCCGGCATGGTCGCCGACCGAGAACTTCGTGACGTTGCTGCCGACCGCGGTGACGACGCCGGCGATCTCGTGGCCCGGGACCATCGGGAAGATGGCGCCGCCCCACTCCTCACGCGCCTGGTGAATATCGGAGTGGCAGATGCCGGCGAACTTGATATCGATGAGGATGTCGTCGGGACCCACCTCCCGCCGCCTCACGGTGAAGGGTGCGAGCGGTGCTCCTGCGGCGGGTGCTGCGTACGCGTTGACGTCCATCTGTGCTTCCTATCGTGGGAGGTGTGCCGAGCGGACTCGACGGGTCTAGGCGAACAGTGATTCGAGGGTCTGGCGCATGATGCGGCCGTCGACGTCGACGCCGGTCCAGAGCTTGATCGCGACGCGACCTTGATTGACGAGCATGCCCATGCCATCAAGGGTGGTGCAGCCATTCGCCGCGGCGTCCTGAAGAAGGAGGGTTCTGGGCGGGTTCGGAATGACGTCGGCGACCACCATCGACGACAGCAGGGTCGCCGGCTCGATATTCAGGCGGGCCTCGATGTCGGGAAAGAGCCCGATGGAGGTGGCATTGATGACGATGTTCGTCGTGGCCGGTACCGCGTAGCGATGGTCCCAGAGGACGAAATCGGCGGCTGCCGGAGTGTGCTCGTTGATGAGCGCGACGAGCTCGCGACCCCGGGACTCGGTGGTATTCACGATCGTGATGCTCGCCGCCCCCGCCAGGGCCGACTCAATGGCGATCGCCCGTGCTGCGCCGCCTGCACCGAAGATGGTCAGTCGCTGACCGCCAGGATCGGCAACCGTTCGCAGTGACTCGACGAAGCCCTTGCCATCGGTGTTCTCCCCGATGAGGCGTCCATCGGTGATGACGACGCAATTGACGGCGCCGATGATGGCTGCCGACGGCGCGAGCTCGTCGAGGTACTCGACGACAGCGACCTTGTGGGGGAGCGAGCAATTGAACCCGGCGAACCCCATGGCGAGGGCTCCGCGGACCGCATCGCCCAGCGACCGGGGCTGGATCTCGCAGTTCAGGTATCGCGCGTTCATGCCGTGATGGGCGAAGACGGCGTCCATCACTGCCACCGTGGGATTCTCGGCGGCCGGCATGGCAAACGATGCCGTGAGCGTGCTCATGAAGTTGTGCGCCACGAGTACCGTCCCCTGTCCTGTGAAAGCCTGCACTGCGTCTCAAATGAGCCTAGCCGAAAGCCTCCCACTCCCCGCCCCCGGTCGTTTGAGCCACTATCCGGCGCAAATGACCAAGGAGAGGGCCACAACGAGACCCACAAAGAGACCCGGTCGATTCATCCAGATAGTGGATGAACCGACCGGGTCTTGGAGGGCGGTGGTGGTTGCGTTCGCTACAGGGCGTCGGCGATCGCTTGGGCCGGGGATAGCGCCTGATCGTTCTCGTCAACCTTGAGTGCACCGGTCATGATCGCAACGGCGTCATTCATGGTGTGGCTGTTCGGGGTGACGACGGCCGCTCGGCTTCCGAGCCGCTGCACATGGATGCGGTCGGCAACGGAGAACACCTGCGGCATGTTGTGGCTGATGAGGATGACGGGCAGTCCTCGGTCACGCATGAGCTCGATCATCTTCAGCACCTGATTGGACTCGCGGACACCGAGGGCGGCCGTGGGCTCGTCAAGAATGATGACCTTGCTTCCGAACGCCTCGGCACGAGCTACAGAGACGGCCTGGCGTTGACCTCCGGAGAGCGTCTCAACGGCCTGCGACATGTCCTGAAGGGTGCCGATGCCGAGCTTGGTCATCTGCTCCTTGGCGAGGGTGCGCATGCCGTTGTGATCGAGCTTGCGAAAGACCTTGCCGGCGATGCCCTTCGATCGGACTTCGCGACCGAGGAACAAATTGCTCGCGATGTCGAGTGCGGGCGCAACCGCGAGGGTTTGATAGACCGTCTCGATCCCGTACGCGCGGGCGTCGAGCGAACGCTTGAACGACACCAGCTCGCCCTCGACGAACATCTCGCCGGAGTCGGGAATCTCGGCGCCTGACAGGCACTTGATGAGGGTTGACTTGCCGGCCCCGTTGTCGCCGATGACGGCGAGCACCTCGCCTGGGTACAGCTCGAGGTCTGCCGAATTCAGACCAACGACGCGTCCGAAGGTCTTGACGAGGCCCTTGGCCTGGAGGACTGGTTGCAGGGTCATGCTCGTACCTTTCGAATCCATTGGTCGAGGGCGACAGCGACGATGACAAGGATGCCGATGGCCAGGACCTTGTAGGCCTGGTCGAGGCCGGCGAGGACGAGGCCGTTGGAGACGACCCCGACGAGGATGGCGCCGATAAGCGTGCCGATCATGGTGCCTCGACCGCCGAACAGGGACGTTCCACCGATGACGACGGCGGTGATCGACTCAAGGTTGGCGTCAGGGATGATGCTCGGGCTTGCGGCGCCAACTCGGCCGATCGCAATCCAGCCCGCAATCGCGAGCACCAGGCCACCGACCAGGTAGACGCTGAAGAGCACGCGATTCACCTGGATGCCCGCGAGGGATGCCGCTGCCGGATCGTCGCCGACCGCGTAGACGTGCTTGCCCCAGGCGGTGTTTCGAAGGACGTAGGCGAAAATCGCGTAGAGAAGGAGCATCACCACGACGCCGTAGGTGATCTTGAAGGAGCCGATCTGGATCTTGGTACCGAGGATCAGCATGAAGTCGGGGAGGTACTTGCCGTTGATCGTCTTACCGGTCGCGTAGATGAGCGTGATGGCCGTAAAGATGCTCAGGGTGCCGAGGGTGACGATGAACGGTGGAAGCCGGAGCCGGGTGATGAGGAAGCCATTCAGGGCTCCAGCAGCGGTGCCGACCATGAGGCCCAAGAGCAGCGCGATCGGGCCGGGTACACCCTGCTCGGCGGCGGTCTTGGCCATGACCATCGAGGCGAAGACAGCAATTGCGCCGACCGAGAGGTCAATGCCTGCTGTGAGGATGACGAGGGTCTGTGCGATGGCCAGCGTCGCGACGATCGAGACCTGCTGGGTGATGAGGGAGAGATTCGAGATTGCCCAGAATCTCTCGTTCAGCAGGCCGAAGATGATGATCGCCACGAGGAGCACGAGTCCGGGGCTGATCCAGGGGTACTTGTGGAGCACGTGATGGAACTTGTGCAGCGCACTCTTCCGGTCGAGGCTCTCGATGAGAGCCTCGGCATCGGTCGTCGCGGTGGGGGTAGTCACCCGCCTGCCTCCTCGTCATTGGTCGTTGTGCCCGAAGTTCACACCATTCGGACGTCGGTGTCTTCGTATTCATCAGAATTGTCTTGTGTCATGGATGAACCGGGCAATGGGCCCCGGCCTGAATGACAGACCGGGGCCGCGGGTCTGAAACCCGCGACCCCGGTCGCCTAGCTCAACGCTTCACGCGCACGAGTGCGCGAGTTGGGCTTAGCCCCAGGCGTTGTCGATGCAGTACTGTGCCGACTCCTGCGGACCCGAAACAACGGTCTCCTGGGGATCGTCGGTGCACAGGGTGACGCCCGTGTCGAAGAAGGTGCCGTCGGCCGAGGTGTTCTCCGGCTTGGTGCCGTTCTTCACGATGTCAGAGATGGCCTGAACACCGAGCGAGGCCATGCGCAGCGGGTACTGCTGCGAGGTCGCGCCGATGATGCCGTCCTTGACTGCGGTGACGCCGGCGAGGCCGCCGTCGACCGACACGATGTAGACATCCTTGCCGGGGGTCTTGCCGGCTGCCTTGAGGGCAACGTCGGCGCCGAGGGCTGCGGGCTCATTGATCGTGTACACGACGTTGATGTCGGGGTTCTTGGCGAGGCAATCTTCCATGCCCTTCTGGCCACCCTCTTCGTTGGCGCCGGTCGCGACGAGACATGCAATCTCGTAGTCGCCACCCTTGCCGGCGGTGTACTTGCCGGTCTCGGCCTCGTCGCCCATGACCTTCTCGTCGACGATGTCGATGCCCATGCCGTTGAGGAAGCCGTTGTCGCGCTTGTAGTCGACGGTGAGTGCATCGGTGTCGGTGATGATGAGGCGTGCGATGACAGCCTTGGCGCCATCGAGCTTGCCTGCGGTCCACTCACCGATGAGCTGGCCGGCAAGGAAGTTGTCGGTCGCGAAGGTGATGTCGACGATGTCGGCCGGATCGGTCGGCGTGTCGAGTGCGATAACGAAGAGACCGGCCTCACGGGCGGCGCTGATGGCATCGTTCACGCCCGGGCCGGCCGGGGTGATGAGGATGCCGTTCTGGCCCTGGGCGACTGCGTTCTCGATCGCGGTGATCTGGCCCTGGGTGTCGGTGTCGTCCTTGCCGGCGGCGATCGTGAGGCTCACGCCGAGCTCGTCCGCGGACTTCTTGGCGCCCTCTTGCATGGCGACGAAGAACGGGTTGGTGTTGTTCTTGGTGATGAGCGAGACGGCGACCTCAGTGGTTGCTGCCGGGGCAGACGAACCAGCAGCCGCGGTCGCTGCCGGAGCAGAGGACGCGGTGGACGACGTGGAGCCTGAGCTGCACGCTGCGAGGGTCAGCGAGGCAACGCCAACTGCTGCAACAGCAGCAAAGGCACGCCCGCGGATGACGCGGTTGATCATGTGGATCCCTTCGAAGGGGTTTGGGTGAGTGTGAAGCTG